>CALIDR010000313.1 GCA_938022295.1 uncultured Burkholderiaceae bacterium | reverse complement strand
TGCGACGGGTACTGGTCCTTGGCCTCGAACACCATGCGCACCGCGCGCTCGACGACCTCCGGGGAAAACTTCGGGGACTTCCTCATGATGGCTCCATCTTCTCAAACGAAGGAGCCTCCTCAATTCCCGGGGCGGTTCACGACACCCGTGAGGCGGAATTTCAGCAGCGGCACGACGCGCTCGATGCCCTTGATCATGCACGCCGCGAGCGCCGCGAGCAGCAGCTCGGCCGGGTTGAACGCGTCGCGCCGGCCGGCGAGGTCGGTGTCGAGCGTGATCGACGCGTCCTTGCACGACGCCGTGCTGCCGTGCGCGTCGACGCGGCGCGCGGCGACGCGGAACTCCATCTTCGGTTTGTCGGGCTCCATCGCGAACTCCTCGATCAAGCCAGCTCAGCTTACGCCCAAGGCGCGAGCGTCGTCCACCACAGGCCTGTCATGACCAGCAGCACACCGAACGCACGCGGGCCCGGCAGCCAGCGGTCGACGCCGGCCAGCCGCCGAGCGAGCGCCTGCGCGCCGCCCGGCACCGCACCGGCAACGACGAGCAGCGCGCTGTGGCCGACGGCGTAAGCCGCGAGCAGTGCCGCGCCGTGCCACATCGACGCGCCGAGCGCCGTGCCGGCGCCGGCTACCGCCAGCGCCGCGGCGAGGGCGGGCGTCGCGCACGGGCTCGTCATGCCGCCGACGAGTGCGCCAAGCGCCAGTGCACCGGCCCACCCCGAGCCCGAAAGCCGCCGCTGCCATGCCGGCGGCACCGCCACCGCGCAACGCGTGCCGCGGCTGACGAGCATCCACACGCCGAGCGCGGCGACGGCGACGCCGAACGCGGCCGTCGCCGCCCCGGGCAGCGCCCCCATCAGCAGGCCCAGGCGCGCGGCCGCGAGACCGAGCAACGTCAACGCCACGACCATGCCGCCGACAAAGGCCAGCGTCAGGCGCCACGCCTGCGTCGGCGTCGTCGCCTGGCCGCCGACGAAGCCCACTGCGAGCGGCACCGCGACGAGCGCGCAGGGTGACGCGGAGGTCAGCAAACCGCCGGCGAACGCGGCAGCCAGGGTGATCGTGGCGTCGGTCATGCCGGTGTCACGGTCGCGGCTCGGCGGCGTCGACGCCCAGCCGCGCGAGGATCTCGTCGGCGCCGATCGTGCCCATGTGCCGTCCGATCTCGCGACCCTGCGCGTCGTAGAAGACCTGCGTGGGCATCAGCTGGATGCGGTAGCGCTGCAGGTAGCCCGCACGCCGGTCGGCGAGCAGGTCGACGTCGACCACCTCGATGCGCTCGCCATGTTCGAGCCGCAGCGTCTCGAGCACCGGCTTCATCTCGCGGCAGGCGGCACACGCGTTGGCACCGAACTCGGCCACGACGGGCTTGCCGCGCGCGAGCGCGCGCTGCACCGCGTCGCCCTCCTCGTCAGCGGACACCACGGATGCCGGCGCCGCGACCAGCGGCGACTGGGCGCGAAACAGCGTCCAGCCGGCGAGCACCGCGAACGCCGCCGCGACGCTCCCCACCAGGACGCGACGCCGCATCGCGTCAGCCGCAGCAACCGCCGCCCGACACCGCAGGCGCCGGCGCGCAGCACGAGCCGCCGCTGGCGTCGGCGCAGGCGCCGCTGGCGCACGCGTTTGCCTGCGCCATGTCGCCGCGCACCGGGAAACCCTTGCGCGCCCACTTCTGCAGGCCGCCTTCCATGTTCGCGACCTGCGTGTAGCCCTGGTACATCAGGAAGTAGGTCGCCTTCAGGCTGCGCGCGCCCACTTCGCACGCGATCACGAGCTGGCGGTCGCGCGGCAGTTCCGCGAATCGGCGCTCGAGCTGCGACAGCGGGATGGCGACGACGCCGGGTACGTCGAACGCGACGCGTTCGACCTCGGCCGGCTCGCGCACGTCGACGAGCAGCGCGCCCTCGGCGAGCAGCCGGCGGGTCGTCGTCGGGCAGACCTGTTGGGCTTCGGACAGTTCGACACGGGCATTCATCGCGTTCCCTCCCTCAGGCACCAAGCCATTGTTCGACCTTCGCACGGCTGGGCACGCCGCCGGCGTGCACGACCTTGCCGTCGATCACCACACCCGGCGTCGACATCACGCCGTAGCTCATGATCTCGCGCAGCTCCTCGACCTTGGCGACCGTGACCGGCACGCCCTTGTCTCTGGCGACCTGCTCGATCAGCGCGATCGTGTTCCTGCAGTTGGCACATCCCGTGCCGAGCACCTTGACGTCCATCGTGGCTCTCCTTACTCGCGTTCCAGTTCCAGGTAGGTGCGGCTCGCGTTGCCTGGCATCAGCTCGTCGGCGTTGAGCAGCCGCTTGAAGGGGGCGGCGTCGAACGACTTCACCGCCTCGCTGATGTCGGTCATCTCGGCGACCGCCTTCTTCATGTGCTCGCGCAGCGCGACCAGGTAGGCTTTCGTGTCCGCGCGCGCGGTGGCGACGTTCGTCACGCTGCCGTGCCCCGGCACGATGACCCTCGGGTTCAGCTGCTCGATGACGGCGAAGGTCTCGAGCCAGCGCCCGGTGTGGCTGACCGGCAGTACGCCGAGCATGCGGTCCACGTAGACGACGTCGCCGCTGAACAGCACGTTCTTCTGGGGCAGCCACACCATCGTGTCACCCGGCGTGTGCGCGCCGCCGCGGTGGCGGAACTCGAACACGACGCCGCCGAGTTCGAGCCGCTCGTCGCGGCCCGTCAGCCAGCGCGTGGGCAGCGTCGGCACCGTGCCGTCGGCCTTCTCCTTCAGCACCGCCTTCAGGGCCTGCAAATGGTCGTTGCCGCGGTTCGTCATGTCGGCGCGCGCGTTCTCGTGGGCGATGATCTCGGCCCCCTGCGCCTTGAAGTAGCCGTTGCCGAGCCAGCGGTGGTCCTGCCCGCCGGTGTTGATGACCCACTTGATGGGCTGCGGCGTCACCTTGCGCACGGCCTCGAGGATCTGGCGCGCGCTCTGGAACGTGGCGCCGCTGTCGATCAGCACCGCGCCGGCCGGGGTCACGACGAGGCCGAGGTTGGCGTTCAGTCCTTCGTTCTCGTAAGTCCGTGCACCCTTCTCGCCGATGTGCGCGTAGACCCCGTCGGCCACTGGCTCGAAGCGCACCTCGAGCGCGTTCGCCACCACCGCCACCGTCGCCGCGACGAGCGCCGTGATCCACTTCTTCATCACGAGTTCGCCCCTCACAGCACGGCGTTGAACACGAAGCCGACGACCAGGATGCCGGCGGCCACCACGGCGACGAAGGTCGCGATCAGCCGCACCTTGAGCACCTTGCGCAGGATGATCATCTCGGGCAGCGACAGCGCGATCACGCTCATCATGAACGCGAGCACGGTGCCCAGCGCCGCGCCCTTGGCGAGCAGCGCCTGCACGATCGGGATCACGCCGGCGGCGTTGGTGTACATCGGCACGCCGATGGCCACCGCCAGCGGCACCGACCACCACGCGTCCTTGCCCATGATCGAGGCCATGAAGTCCTCGGGCACCCAGCCGTGGATCGCCGCGCCGATCGTGATGCCCACGACGATGTAGGGCCAGACCTTGCCGACGATCTCGCGCACGCTCGTGAAGCCGGCCTGGATGCGCTCGGCCAGCGGCATGCCGTCCGCACCGGCGGTGGCGGCCACGCGCGGCATCTCGCGCACCCAATCCTCGAGGTGGCGCTCCATCTTCAGCCGGCCGATGACCCAGCCGGCGACGATCGCCACCGTGAGCCCGAGGCCCAGGTACAGCAGCGCGATCTTCCAGCCGAACAGCCCGAACAGCAGTGCGAGCGCGACCTCGTTGACCATCGGCGCGGCGATCAGGAACGAGAACGTGACGCCGAGCGGCACGCCGGCCTGCACGAAGCCGATGAACAGCGGCACCGCCGAACACGAACAGAACGGCGTCACGACGCCGAGCGCGGCGGCCATCACGTTGGCCACGCCCTCGCGCCGCCCCGCGAGCAGCGCACGCGTGCGCTCGGGCGTGAAGTACGAGTTGACCATCCCCATCACGAATACGACCCCAGTCAGCAGCAGCAGCACCTTCGGCGTGTCGTAGAAGAAGAACTGCAGCGCACCGCCGAGGTGGCTGTCGCGTTCGACCGGCAGCGCCGCGACGAACGCCTCCGACACCGGCACCAGCTGGCGGTAGACCAGCCACCAGACGACGGCGGCAGCAAGCAGGAAAAGGCGTGGATGCCGCTGCGGGAACGACAGCGTGGCGGTCAGGGCGGTCATGCGGGGCTTTCGAGGATGTCTGAACGAGTAGACGCAGCAAGCGACGAAAGGATGCAGCGACACCCGTCGAGCTGCCTTGATGCCGATCAAGCGGGCGCTCGGCACGCGCTTCGTCGTGAGGCCCCCGACCGGCTGCGCCGCCGCAGCACCAGGGCTCACGCCGCGATCAGGCTGCGGCGGCGGATAGGAATTTCAAACGCCCGCGCAAGGCCCGACGACCGGGCCGCGACCCACCAGGACGGGATATCTGCGGCAGCAAGATCGTGGCAGCGGTGCCCGTTCGGACCGCCTCGCCACTCCCCCCGGGGCTCATCTGG
>CALIDR010000312.1 GCA_938022295.1 uncultured Burkholderiaceae bacterium | reverse complement strand
CGACGGGCGGCAGTAACGCATCACCGGTGAGGCGATCTCGGCCAGCTCGGCGTCGGTGCGCACGCCGGCGAACTGTGCCGGGCGGTCGCGCCGCGGGTCGCGGCCGAACGTCTCGTAGTCGTGCCAGAAGAACGTGAACGCACCCATCGGGTGCACGATAGCGCACCCGCGAACGCAGCCCCGGGCCGCGCTTCGGCTAAGCTCGCGGCCCGTCCCGAAACCCCGACCGACTCCGACGAGGACTGCCGATGACGCGTGCCATCAACTTCAGCGCCGGCCCCGCGGCGCTGCCCGAAGCGGTGCTGCAGCGCGCCGCCGCCGAGATGCTCGACTGGCACGGCTCGGGCATGTCGGTGATGGAAATGAGCCACCGCGGCAAGGAATACATGGGCATCCACGCCCGCGCCGAGGCCGACCTGCGCGAGCTGATGGCGATCCCCGCGGACTACAAGGTGCTGTTCATGCAGGGCGGCGCGATCGCGCAAAACGCCATCGTGCCGATGAACCTGCTGCGCGGGCGCACGAGCGCCGACTACGTGCACACCGGCGAGTGGTCGAAGAAGTCGATCCAGGAGGCCGCCAAGTACTGCGAGGTGCGCATTGCCGCCAGCGCCGAGGCCGACGGCTTCACGCGCGTGCCGCCGCGCGCGGGCTGGGACCTCGACCCCAACGCCGCCTACGTGCACATCTGCGCCAACGAGACGATCGGCGGCGTCGAGTACCACTGGACGCCCGACACCGGCGACGTGCCGCTGGTGGCCGACATGTCGAGCAACATCCTGTCGCGCCCGGTCGACGTCGCGCGCTACGGGCTGATCTACGCCGGCGCGCAGAAGAACATCGGCCCCGCGGGGCTGACGATCGTCATCGTGCGCGACGACCTGATCGGCCGCGCGCTGCCGATCACCCCGTCGGTGTTCGACTACCAGCAGCTCGCCGCCCACGACTCGATGCTCAACACGCCGCCGACGTACGCGATCTACGTCGCCGGACTCGTGTTCCAGTGGCTGAAGGACCAGGGCGGGCTGGCCGCGATGGAGGCGCTCAACGAGCGCAAGGCGGCGCTGCTGTACGACTTCCTGGATGCGAGCGACTTCTACGTCAGCCCGGTCGCCAAGGCCGACCGCTCGCGGATGAACGTGCCGTTCAAGCTGCGCGACCCGAAGCTCGACGACGCGTTCCTGAAGGGCGCCGAGGAGCGCGGCATGGTGCAGCTCAAGGGCCACCGTTCGGTCGGCGGCATGCGCGCGTCGATCTACAACGCGATGCCGATCGAGGGCGTGCAGGCGCTGGTCGACTACATGAAGGACTTCGAGGCGCGCCATGGCTGAGCCGGCGGCGGCGCGCCTGCGTGTGCTGGTGCTCAACCAGATCTCGGCCCACGGCCTGAAGCGCCTGCCGGCCGAGCGCTACGAGGTCGGCAAGGAGTTCACCGACCCCGACGCCATCCTGCTGCGCTCGGCCGACCTGCTCCAGGCGCCGATCGCGCCGAGCGTGAAGGCGATCGCGCGCGCCGGCGCCGGCACGAACAACATCCCGGTGGCGGCGATGAGCGCTCGCGGCGTGCCCGTGTTCAATGCCCCGGGGGCCAATGCCAACGCGGTGAAGGAACTGGTGATCGCCGGCATGCTGATCGCCGCGCGCAACGTGGCGCCGGCGCTGCGCTTCGTCGCCGCACTCGACCCGGCGGCACCCGACCTGGAGAAGGCGGTCGAGGACGGCAAGAAGGCCTTCGCCGGCTTCGAGCTCGCCGGCCACACGCTCGGCATCGTCGGGCTGGGCAAGATCGGCTGCCTGGTCGCCGACGCCGCGATCCGCCTCGGCATGGACGTGATGGGGTTCGACCCCCACATCACCGTCGACGCCGCGTGGAGCCTGCCGTCGCAGGTGCGCAAGGCGGCGAGCGTGGCCGACGTGCTGAAGCACGCCCACTTCGTGACGCTGCACGTGCCGCTGGTCGACTCGACGCGCCACCTGGTCAACGCCGAAAACGTCGCGCTGATGAAGCCCGGCGCGGTGCTGCTGAACTTCTCGCGCGAAGGCGTCGTCGACGACGCCGCCGTGGTGGCCGCGCTCGAGCGCAAGGCGCTCGGCGCCTACGTCTGCGACTTCCCGAACCCGACGCTGCTCGGCCGCGACCGCGTCGTCGCGCTGCCGCACCTGGGCGCCTCGACGCGCGAGGCCGAGGAGAACTGCGCGCGCATGGTGATCGACCAGCTGCGCGCGTACCTCGAGCACGGCCAGGTCGAGCACGCGGTCAACTTTCCGAGCGTCACGATGGCGCGCGAGTCGCCGTGGCGGGTCGCGATCGCGAACGCCAACGTGCCGAACATGCTCGGCCAGATCTCGACGACGATGGCGCGCGCGGGGCTGAACATCCACAACATGGTCAACAAGTCGCGCGGCGAGATGGCCTACACGCTGGTCGACGTCGACAGCCCCGTGGCCGACGCCGTGCTCGCCGACCTGCGGCGCATCGACGGCGTGCTGTCGGTGCGCTATCTGCCCGACACCGCCGCCTGACGCGCGTGGACGCTGCGCCCCTCGACGACTTCCGCGCCGGCGTGCGCCGCTTCGTCGAGCGCGAGGTGGCGCCGCACGTCGACGCGTGGGACGAGGCTGGCGGGTTCCCGCGCGAGCTGTACCGCCGCGCCGCCGCGCTCGGCCTGCTCGGGCTCGGCTACCCCGAGGCGCTCGGCGGCACACCGTGCGACGTCGCGACCCGGCTGGTGGCGGTCGAGGAGATCGCGCGCGCCGGCAGCGGCGGGCTGCTGGCCGGCCTGTTCTCGCACAACATCGCGCTGCCGCCGATCCTCGCCGCGGGCAGCCCGGCGCTGAAGCAGCGCGTGATCGCGCCGGTGCTCGCGGG
>CALIDR010000311.1 GCA_938022295.1 uncultured Burkholderiaceae bacterium | reverse complement strand
CCGGCCGCGTGCAGCGCCGCGGCGAGCGCGGGCAAGCCCTGCGGCAGCGGACGCACGAACACGTCTTCGCGGCCGTGGCGGCCGCGCTCGCGGTCGAACACGACGACCGCCGTCTCGGCACGGGGGGCGGCCTGCAGCGCGCCGGGCCCGACCGCCCGCAGCCGATGCACCGACTTCGCCAGCGGCCGCTCGACGAGCGCGCCCACGTCGGCGAACGCGCCGTCGGCGAGCAGCCGCTCGAGCACTGCGCTGCCGAGTGCGCCGCCCGCGCCGGCGACGATCACGCGCGGCGGCGCCGGCGGCGTCGCGCCGGTGCCGTCGTGCCGCGCGCCGCGCAGCGCCGCTTCGAGGTGACCCACCGCCGCACTGTAGCCGCCGGCCCGCGGCGCGCCGGCGCGGGTAGCATGCGCGCCTGCACGAGGAGGATGCAAGATGAACGAAGCGACGACGACCCTCGCCCGCCGCACCGCGGCCGTGATCGGGCTGCTGCTGACGCTGGCCCTGTCGGGCTGCGGCTACAACGAGTTCCAGCAGCTCGACGAGCAGGTCAAGGCGCGCTGGTCGGAGGTGCTCAACCAGTACCAGCGCCGCGCCGACCTGATCCCCAACATCGTCGCCACCGTCAAGGGCGAGGCCGACTTCGAGCAGACGACGCTGACGCAGGTGATCGAGGCGCGCGCGAAGGCGACCTCGATCCAGGTCACGCCCGAGACGCTGAACAACCCGGAGGCGTTCAACCGCTTCCAGCAGGCGCAGGGAGAGCTGAGCAGCGCGCTGTCGCGGCTGATGGCGGTGGCCGAGAACTACCCCAACCTGCGTGCCAACCAGGCGTTCCAGGACCTGCGCGTGCAGCTCGAAGGCACCGAGAACCGCATCACCGTCGCGCGCAACCAGTACATCCAGGCGGTGCAGCAGTACAACGTGCTGCGGCGCAGCTTCCCGACGAACCTCACCGCGATGATCTTCGGCTACGACGTCAAGCCGACGTTCACGGTCGCCAACGAGGCGCAGATCAGCACGCCGCCGACGGTCGACTTCAGTCGCCCGGGCGCGCCCGCGCCGAGTCGCTGAGCGGTACCGACGCGATGGGCCGCGCGCTCGCCGCGCTGCTGCTGTGGCTCGCCGCGGCGCTGGCGCCGGCGCAGGACCTGCTGCCCGTGCCGCCGCTGACGGCGCGCGTGATCGATCAGACCGGCACGCTGAACGAGGCGCAGCGCCGCGCGATCGAGGCCAGGCTCGCCGCCTTCGAGGCCGAGGCGGGGCCGCAGATCGTCGTGCTGATCGTGCCGACGACGGCGCCGGAGGACATCGCGGCCTATGCCTGGCGCGTCGCCGACACGTGGAAGATCGGCCGCCGCGACGTCGGCGACGGGCTGCTGCTGATCGTGGCCAAGAACGACCGCGCGGTGCGCATCGAGGTCGCGCGCGCGCTCGAAGGCGCGGTGCCGGACCTGGCGGCGCGGCAGATCATCGACCGCGCGATCGTGCCGGCGTTTCGCGCCGGCGACTTCGCCGGCGGCATCGCGGCGGCGATCGACCAGCTCATCGCGCGCATCAGGGGCGAGCACCTGCCGCCGCCCGAGCGCCGCGGCAGCGCGCCCGCGGGGGGGGCCGACCTCGAGTCGCTGCTGATCTTCTTCTTCGTCGGCGTGCCGATCGTCGGCGCGGTGCTCACCGGCATCTTCGGCCGCAAGCTCGGTTCGCTGCTGACCGGCGGCGCGGCCGGCGGCGTGGGCTGGTGGCTCACCGCGAGCGTGCTCGTCGGTGTGGCCGCCGGGCTGGTGGCGCTGCTGCTCGTCGGCGTGATGGGCGTGGGCTCGGCGGTGCGCGGCGGCCGCGGCGGCGGGTTCGGCGGCAGCCTGGGCGGTGGCGGTTTCGGCTCTGGCGGCGGCGGCAGCTTCGGCGGCGGCGGCGCGTCGGGCCGGTGGTGAAGGCGCGCGATGCGCATCGGCCGCCTGCTCAAGCACCGCTGGTTCGACGCCGGCGACGCCCGCCGCGCGCTCGGCGCCGACGGCGAGCGGCGCCTCGAGGAGCGCATCCGCGCCAGCGAGCTGCAGCACAGCGGCGAGATCCGGGTGTGCGTCGAGGCCGGGCTGCCGCTGTCGTACCTCTGGCGCGACGCGGCGCCGCGCGAGCGCGCGCTGGCCCTGTTCGGCGAGCTCGGCGTGTGGGACACCGAGGCCAACAACGGCGTGCTGATCTACCTGCTGCTGGCCGACCACGCGATCGAGATCGTCGCCGACCGCGGTGTCGAGCGCTGCGTCGAGCCCGGCCACTGGCCGCGCGTGCTGGCGTCGATGCAGGCGGCGTTCCGCGCCGGCCGCTTCGAGCAGGGCCTGGCCGAGGCGATCGACGCCGTGCACGCCGTGCTCGTGGCCCACTTCCCGGTCGCGCCGGGGGCGCGCAACGTCAACGAGCTGCCCGACGACCTCGTGATCCTGAGCTGACGGCGACCCGCTACGGGCGCAACGGCGGGATCGGCACGAACGGCTTGCGGTAGGTCGACTTCAGCGGCGGGTGCGGCAGCGGCGGGAAGTCCACCGCCGGCGGCGGCACGTCGTGGTCGGGCAGGCTGTCGAGGAGGTGGCGGATCAGCGTCAGGCGGCCGATGCGCTGGTCGTTGAAGTCCACCAGCGTCCACGGCGCGTACTTCTTGTGCGTCGCCTCGAGCATGCGGTCGCGCGCCTTGCCGTACTCGGCGAACTTCAGGCGCGACTCGAGGTCGATCGGCGACAGCTTCCAGCGCTTGAGCGGGTCTTCGAGCCGTTCGCGGAAGCGCTGCTCCTGCTGCGCCTGGTCGATCGTCAGCCAGTACTTGCGCAGCAGGATGCCGTCGTCGGCGATCAGCTTCTCGAACACCGGCGCCTGCTCGAGGAACGCGTCGACCTGCGCGGGCGTGCAGAAGCCCATCACCGCCTCGACGCCGGCGCGGTTGTACCAGCTGCGGTCGAACAGCACCATCTCGCCGGCCGACGGCAGGTGCGCGACGTAGCGCTGGAAGTACCACTGCGTGCGCTCGGCCTCGCTCGGCTTGGGCAGGGCGACGACGCGGCAGCGGCGCGGGTTCAGCTTCTCGGCGATCGCGGCGATCGCGCCGCCCTTGCCGGCGGTGTCGCGGCCCTCGAAGACGACGACCAGCCGCTGCCCGGTGTGCTCGAGCCAGCGCTGCACCTGCGCGAGTTCGATCTGCATCGGCTCGAGGAGCTCGAAGTACCGGCTCTTGGACAGCGACGAGCCGTTGCCATTGGCCTTGCCGTCGCCCTTGCGGTCGCTCTTGTCGTCGCCCTTGCGCTTGCCGCCGCCGTCCTTGCCCATCGTCGTTCCCCACTCAGAGCCCGGCGAACAGGTCGCGATGCCGCTGCCGCAGTTCGCGCTTGAGCAGCTTGCCGCTCGGGTTCTTCGGCAGCGCGTCGGCGAACACGACGCGCTTGGGCACCTTGAATGGCGCCAGGTGCGCCGCGCAGTGCGCGAGCACCGCCGCCTCGACGAGCGCCTGGCCGGCCTTGACGACGACGATCGCCGTCACCGCCTCGACCCAGCGCGGGTGCGGCACGCCCACCACCGCCACCTCGCTGACCTGCGGCAGGCGGTAGATCGTCTCCTCGACCTCGCGGCTGGCGACGTTCTCGCCGCCGGTCTTGATCATGTCCTTCTTGCGGTCGACGACGGTGATGTAGCCCTC
>CALIDR010000310.1 GCA_938022295.1 uncultured Burkholderiaceae bacterium | reverse complement strand
GCACAATCGGTACCGATCCCGTTCCTGCCCCGATGACGCTTTCGGTCTGTGTCTACTGCGGCTCGCGCTTCGGCGACGGCCCCGTGTTCGCCGCCGCCGCGCGCGAGCTCGGCCGGCGGCTCGGCGAGCGCGGCGGCAGCCTCGTCTACGGCGGCGGCAGGGTCGGGCTGATGGGCACCGTCGCCGACGCGGCGCTGGCCGCCGGGGCGCGCGTCGTCGGCGTGATCCCGCAGGCGCTGATGGACCGCGAAGTCGGCCACCGCGGGCTGAGCGAGCTGCACGTCGTGCAGACGATGCACGAGCGCAAGCAGCGGATGGCCGAGCGCGCCGAGGCCTTCGTGGCGCTGCCGGGCGGCATCGGCACGCTCGAGGAGCTGTACGAGGTCTGGTCGTGGCAGCAGCTCGGCTACCACGACAAGCCGGTGGCGCTGCTCAACGTCGACGGCTACTACGACGAGCTGCTCGCCTTCATGGCCACCGGGCACCGGCGCGGCTTCGTCTCCGACGCCCAGCACGGCGCGCTGATCGTGGAGGCCGACGTCGACCGCCTGCTCGACCGCCTGGCCGCCGCGGCGGCTCGGGCGACGGCGCCCGACGACTACAGCCGCATCTGAGCCGCCGGCGCCAAGCCCTGCCGGCGCGCCTTCAGATCGCCGCCTCGTCGGTCTCGCCGGTGCGGATGCGCACGACCTGCTCGACCGGGGTGACGAAGATCTTGCCGTCGCCGATCTTGCCCGTCTTGGCCGCCTTCACGATCGCCTCGATGCTGCGCTCGACGTCGTCGTCCTTGACGACGACCTCGACCTTGACCTTGGGCAGGAAGTCGACCACGTACTCGGCGCCGCGGTACAGCTCGGTGTGGCCCTTTTGGCGCCCGAAGCCCTTGACTTCGGTCACCGTCAGGCCAGAGACGCCGACCTCGGCGAGCGCCTCGCGCACTTCCTCGAGCTTGAACGGCTTGATGATGGCGGTGATCTGCTTCATCGCGCACTCCGCAGGCTGGACACTGCGGACGATTTAAGCACGGAACCTCGACGTGATGGGGTATCTCCAGTCGCGGCCGAAGGCTCTGTGGGTGATCCGGATGCCCACTGGCGCCTGGCGGCGCTTGTACTCGTTGACCTTGATCAGGTGCGCCACGCGCTCCACCGTGGTGCGCTCGAAGCCGGCGGCGACGATCTCGTCGATGCTCTGGTCGTCCTCCATGTAGCGGGCGAGGATCGCGTCGAGCACGTCGTACGGCGGCAGGCTGTCCTGGTCGGTCTGGTTCGGCTTCAGCTCGGCCGACGGCGGCCGGGTGATGATGCGCTCGGGGATCACCGGCCCGACGGTGCCGTCGGCGCGCACGTGGGGCTGGCGGTTCTTCCACTCGGCAAGCCGGTACACGAGCGTCTTGGCGACGTCCTTGATCACCGCGAAGCCGCCGGCCATGTCGCCGTACAGCGTGCAGTAGCCGGTGGCCATCTCGCTCTTGTTGCCGGTCGTCAGCACGATCGAGCCGGTCTTGTTCGACAGCGCCATCAGCAGCGTGCCACGGATGCGCGCCTGGATGTTCTCCTCCGTCGTGTCCTCGGGCCGGCCGGCGAAGACCGGCGCCAGCGCGGCGCGGAAGGCGTCGAACATCGGCGCGATCGCGATCTCGTCGTGCTGCACGCCGAGCCGGCGCGCCATCGCGCGCGCATCCAGCCACGAGATCTCGGCCGTGTAGGGCGACGGCATCATGACGGTGCGCACCCGGCTGGCGCCGAGCGCGTCGACCGCGATCGCGAGCACGAGCGCCGAGTCGATGCCCCCCGAAAGCCCGATGATCGCCCCCGGGAAGCCGTTCTTGCCGACGTAGTCGCGCACGCCGAGCACGAGCGCGCCCCAGGCCTGCGCGAGCGGCTCGGGCAGCGGCGCGACCGCGCCGCGCACGGCGCCGCCGTCGACCTCGACCTCGAGCAGCGCCGGCTCGAAGCTCGGCGCCCTCGCGGCCAGCCGCCCCTGCGCGTCGACGGCGAACGACGCGCCGTCGAACACGATCTCGTCCTGGCCGCCCACCAGGTGCGCGTACAGCAGCGGCAGCGCGACGTCGCGCGCCCGATCGGCCATGCGCTGTTCGCGCTCGTCCGCCTTGTCGAGGTGGAACGGCGACGCGTTGAGCACCGCCAGCACCTGCGCGCCGGCCGCCTTGGCGGCGCGCGCCGGCTCGTCGAACCAGGCGTCCTCGCAGATCAGCAGGCCGATGCGCACGCCGCCGGCGTCGAACACGACGGGGTCGAGCCCGGCGTCGCGCCCCGAGGCGAAGTAGCGCCGCTCGTCGAACACCTGGTAGTTCGGCAGCTCGCGCTTGCAGTACGTCGCGACGACGCGTCCCCCCGCCAGCACCGAGGCGGCGTTGAAGCGCCGCGGCACCGCGAGCGACTTGGTCCTAACATCGTCGCGATCGCCGAACCGGTGCGGGTGTCCGACGACCAGATGCAGTCCCTCGCAGTGCGCCAGCTCCCGCGCCAGCTCGTGCAGCGTGCGCTCGCAGGCGAGCATGAACGCCGGCCTGAGCAGCAGATCCTCCGGCGGGTAGCCGCTGAGCACCAGCTCGGGGGCGACCACCACCGTCGCCCCGCCAGCGTGCGCGGCGCGCGCCGCCTCGGCCACCAGCCGCGCGTTGCCGGCCAGGTCGCCGACGGTGGCATTGACTTGCGCGACGGCGATCTTCAAGCCCGGTGACCCTGCATGGCGGACGGCGCATCCATCCACGAAGAATATGTCATCCGCTTCCACGACGACCCGGCGGCGATCGATGCCCGGGCGTGGAACGCGCTGTTGGCGGTGCAGGCCGCGCCGACGCCGTTCCTGCGTCACGAGTACCTCGCCGCGCTGCACGCCTCCGGCAGCGCGGTGCCCGACACCGGCTGGGCGCCGCGGTTCGTCACCGTCGAGCGCGGCGGCGGGCTCGTCGGCGCCTGCCCGCTGTACCTGAAGGGCCACTCGTATGGCGAGTACGTGTTCGACTGGGCCTGGGCCGACGCGTACCGGCGTGCGGGCCTCGCGTACTACCCGAAGCTGCTCGCCGCGGTGCCGTTCACGCCGGTGCCGGGCACGCGGCTGCTCGCCGCCGACGACGCGGTGCGCGACGTGCTCGTGCAGTCGATCGGCGCCTTCGCGCGGCGCGCGAAGCTGTCGTCGGCGCACGTGCTGTTCGTCGACGACGTCGACCGCGCCGCGTTCGCGCGCGCCGGCTGGCTGCTGCGCGAAGGCGTGCAGTTCCACTGGACGCAGCCGGCCGACGCGCCGCTGGCGGGCTTCGACGACCTGCTCGCGCGGCTGCAGCGCGACAAGCGCAAGAAGATCGCCCAGGAGCGGCGCCGCGTCGCCGAAGCCGGCGTCACGTTCACGGTGCACCGCGGCGCCGAGATCGACGACGCGCTGTGGGACTTCTTCCACCGCTGCTACACGCTGACGTACCGCGCCCACCACTCGACGCCGTATCTGACGCGCGCCTTCTTCGCCGCGATGGCGCGATCGATGCCCGAGCACTGGCTGCTGTTCGTCGCCTGGCGCGGCGGCGAGCGCATCGCGTGCTCGCTGATCGCGATCGACCCCGAGCGCCGCGCCGCCTACGGCCGCTACTGGGGCGCCACCGAGTACGTGCCGTGCCTGCACTTCGAGGCGTGCTACTACCGGCCGCTCGCGTGGTGCCTCGAACTCGGCTACCGCCGCTTCGAGGGTGGCGCGCAGGGCGAGCACAAGATGGCGCGCGGCCTGCTGCCGGTGGGCACCGCGTCGGCGCACTGGCTGCGCGACGCCCGCTTCGCCGACGCCGTGGCCGACTTCCTCGCCCGCGAGGGCGAGCACCTCGCGCTCTACGTCGACGAGCTCAACGAGCGCAACCCGTTCCGCGCCCCCGTCACGGCTGCCTGAAGTCGCCGGCCAGCGCCTGCGCGAAGCGCTCCGGCGCGAGGTAGCGGCGCAGCGCCGCGTTGACGGCGCCCGCGTCGAGCGCCGCGATCGCGTCGTCGACCTGCTGCGAGACCTGCATCGTGCGCCCGAGGTAGAGGTTGTGCGCGAGCGCCGAGGCGAGCACGTCGTCCTGCGCGCGGTTCAGGCGCCGGCGGCTGAGCAGCGCCTGCTTGGCCGCCTCGACCTCGGCGGCGGTGAAGCCCTCGCGCAGCGCGCGCCCCACCTCGTCGGCGAACACCTGCTCGACGCGCTCGCGGTCGCGCGGGGCATGGATCGTGCGCGACACCCACATCGAGCTCGGCTCGAACGAGCTCCAGTCGACGAAGCTGTAGGTCGCGTACGACAGGCCCTCGCGCTCGCGGATGCGGGTGTGCAGGCGCGAGTCGCCGCCGCCGAGCACGAAGTTGGCGACCATGAACGCCGGGTAGTCGGGCGAGGCGTCGGTCAGCGGCACCGGCAGCTGCACGCCGAGCACGGCGTTCTGGCGGTCGGGCGTCAGCGTCACCAGGCGCACCGGCGCCGCTTCGAGCACCGGCTGCGGCACGCGGGCGTAGGGGCGCGGGCTGCGCCAGTCGCCGAACGCGGCTTCGAGCGCGCCGCGCACGGCGGCGGCGTCGAAGTCGCCCACCGCGGCGAACTGGGCGTGCGACGCGCCGTAGAACCCGGCGTGGTAGTCGCGCACGCGCTGCAGGCTCACCGCCTCGACGTCGGCCGCGATCTCGTCGAACGTGCGGGCGTGGCGCACGTCGCCGCGCGGGTACGGGTTGCCGTGGCGCGCGAGCTGGTTGGCGACGATCGCTTCCGGGTTGTCGCGCTGCGCCTGCAGGCCGGCCAGGCGCTGGCGCCGCGCCTCGTCGAGCGCCGCCTCGGGAAACGCCGGCTCGCGCAGCAGCCGCGCGACGAGCTCGATCGCCGGCACCACGTGCTCGCGCCGCGTGCGCAGCGTGACGTTGACCACGCCCGGGCGGCCCGACACCGAGAGCTCGCTCTGCAGCGCGGCCAGGCGATCCTGGATCTGCTGGCGGTCGAGCCCGCCGGCACCCTTGTCGAGCAGCGCCGCCGTGATCGACGGCACCTCGCCCCAGCCGGCGAGGCTCTTCTCGTCGCCGTGGCGCAGCGTCAGCACGACGTGCACCGCGTTGCCGCGCGTGGGCTTGGGCAGCAGCGCCGCCTGCAGCCCCACCGGCAGCGCGAAGCGCTCGGTGCGCGCGTCGATGTTCGCCGGCGAGGCGTCGAACGCGGCCACGCGCGGCGCGGCCGGCTGCGGCACGAATTCCTTCAGCTGCGCCGCGACGTCGACCCGCCCGGGCGCCGGCGCGCGCAGCGGCTGGTCGGTCGGCAGGTAGGTGCCCACGGTGCGGTTGGCCTTGACGAGGTACTGCTCGGCCACCCGCTGCACGTCGGCCACGCCCGCCGCGCGCACGCGGTCGCGGGCGAGGAAGTACAGCCGCCAGTCGCCCAGCGCGATCGCCTCCGACAGCTCGACGCCGACGCGCTCGGGGTCGGCGAAGCCCGCTTCCCAGTCGTTGAGCCACAGGTTGCGCGCCCGCTCGACCTCCTCGGCCGTCACCGGCTGTTCGGCCAGCCCCTCGAGCGTGGCCACCAGCGCCGCGCGCGCGCGCTCGACGTCCTGCCCCGGCCCGAGCTGGGCGCCGAACAGCGCCACCCCCGGCTCGGCGAGCGACCACGCCGACGCGAAGCTGCCCGAGGCGAGCCCCGCGTCGACGAGCGCGCGGTGCAGCCGCCCGCTCGGCGTGTCGCCGAGCACGAGCGCGAGCAGCTCGACCGCCGCGTGCTCGCGCGCCGAGCCCGGCGGCACGTGGTAGGCGGCGAACAGCAGCGGGCTGCCGCCGACGCGCCGCACGGTGACGCTGCGCTCGCCGTCCTGCGGCGGCTCGAGCGTGTGCGTCGCCGGCAGCGGCCCGCTCGCCTTCGGGATGCGGCCGAAACTGTCGGCCACCCATGCCAGCGTGCGCGCCTTGTCGAACGTGCCGGAGACGATCAGCGTCGCGTTGTCGGGCCGGTAGTGGGCGCGGTAGAAGGCGCGCAGGCGCTCGATGTCGACGTTCTCGACGTCGCTGCGCGCGCCGATCGTCGCCTTGCCGTAGTTGTGCCAGCGGTACATCGTCGCCAGCGTCTGCTGCAGCAGCACCCGCCCCGGGTTGTTCTCGCCCATCTCCATCTCGTTGCGCACGACGGGCATCTCGGTGGCCAGGTCGTCGGCGTCGATCAGGCTGTTGACCATCGCGTCGGCGAGCCACGACAGGTACCACTGCAGGTGCTCGTCGTTGGCGGCGAAGCTGGCGAAGTAGTTCGTGCGGTCGAGCGACGTCGTGCCGTTGGCGCGCAGGCCGCGCCGCGACAGCTCGGCCCAGGGGTTGCGCGTCGTCGGCGACCCCTTGAACAGCATGTGCTCGAGCAGGTGCGCCATGCCGGTCTCGCCGTAGTTCTCGTGCCGCGAGCCGACGCGCACCGTCAGGTTCACCGTCGTCGTCGGCTTCGAATCGTCGACCACCATCAGCACCTGCAGGCCGTTGGCGAGCCGGTATTCGTCGATGCCCTCGACGGAGGCGCCGCGCGCGACGCCCGCGGGCAGCGGCTGCGCGGCGGCAGCGAACGACAGCAGCAGCAGCAACAGCGCCCACAGGCGCGCGATCGGCAGGATCGGTGTCATCGGCGGATCGGGGGGTGCGACGCGGCGTCGCCCGACGCCGGCGGCTCTTGGTGCCCCGCGCCGCAGCGCAGGTTCCCAAAGGCGCGCGCAGCATAACCCCGAGCCGCCGGCTGCGCCGCGGCCGGCATGCATCGCGCCATCGGCGGCACCGCCTGGCCCCACCGGGGGCGGCGGCTCGCGGCGCGCGTCAGCGCGCGGACTTGACGCGCTGATAGTTGGCGATGCCGTCGGCCACTTCCTGGCGCGCCTCGTCGGGCCCGCCCCAGCCCTCGACCTTGACCCACTTGCCCGGCTCGAGGTCCTTGTAGTGCTCGAAGAAGTGCTGGATCGTCTTCAGCCGCAGCGGGTTCAGGTCCTCGGGCTTCTTCCACTGGCTGTAGATCGACAGGATCTTGTCGATCGGCACCGCGAGCAGCTTGTGGTCGCCCCCGGCCTCGTCCTGCATCTTCAGCACGCCGATCGGCCGGCAGGTGACGACCACCCCCGGAATCAGCGGCACCGGCGTCATCACGAGCACGTCGACCGGGTCGCCGTCGTCGGCCAGCGTCTGCGGGATGTAGCCGTAGTTGCACGGGTAGTGCATCGACGTGCCCATGAAACGGTCGACGAACAGCGCACCCGTCTCCTCGTCGACCTCGTACTTGATCGGGTCGCCGCTCATCGGGATCTCGATGATGACGTTGAACTCTTCGGGCGCCTTGGCGCCGGGGGTCACGTTGTGCAGGCTCATGGCGGTGCTCGGGGCGGCGGTGTTCCGGATTGTAGGAACCGGCCTTGCCGCCGACTGACGGCCGTCCCGCCCCGCGCGCGGGCCGGGTTTGCCCGCTGCCGCCGCCGCGGGATCACCGCGAGGTTTCCGGTAGCATCCGCGCCGCGTCGCGCCTGCCCGGCCGCTGCCGACCATCGAGAATCCACCGCGGGCGCGTCACCCAACGGGTTCGCAACGAGAGGAAGGAGAGACGTTCATGTCCACCGATGTGGCGCTGTACATCGCGCTCGCCTGCGGCCTGGCCGCGGTCGTCTACGGCTTCGTCCAGCGCAGCTGGATCCTGAAGCAGGACCCCGGCAACGCGCGCATGCAGGAGATCGCCGGCGCCGTCCAGCAGGGCGCCGCGGCGTACCTGGCGCGGCAGTACAAGACGATCGCGATCGTCGGCGTCGTGCTGACGGTCCTGATCGGCATCTTCCTCGACGTCGCCACCGCCGCCGGCTTCGTGCTCGGCGCCGTGCTGTCGGGCGCCTGCGGCTTCATCGGCATGAACATCTCGGTGCGCGCCAACGTGCGCACGGCACAGGCGGCCACGCGCGGCATCGGCCCGGCGCTGGACGTCGCGTTCAAGGGCGGCGCGATCACCGGCCTGCTCGTCGTCGGCCTCGGCCTGCTCGGCGTGGGCGTCTTCTACTGGTTCCTCGTCGGCAACGGCCAGCTCGACCCGACGACGCGCCTGGTCGACCTGCTCAAGCCGCTGCTCGGGCTCGCCTTCGGCTCGTCGCTGATCTCGATCTTCGCGCGGCTGGGCGGCGGCATCTTCACCAAGGGCGCCGACGTCGGCGCCGACCTCGTGGGCAAGGTCGAGGCCGGCATCCCCGAGGACGACCCGCGCAACCCGGCGGTGATCGCCGACAACGTCGGCGACAACGTCGGCGACTGCGCCGGCATGGCCGCCGACCTGTTCGAGACCTACGCGGTGACGCTGATCGCGACGATGACGCTCGGCGCGCTGATGGTCACCTCGGCCCAGCTGCCCGCCGTGATCTACCCGCTGCTGCTCGGCGGCGCCTCGATCATCGCCTCGATCATCGGCGCCAGCGCCGTCAAGGCGAGCCCCGGCATGCGCAACGTGATGCCGGCGCTGTACAAGGGCCTGATCATCGCGGGCGTCATCTCGCTCGTGCTGTTCTACGGCGTGACGGTGCTCGTGATGCCGGCCGACGCGCTCGGCGCCGGCACGCACTGGCGGCTGTGGGCCTCGAGCGTCGTCGGGCTGGCGCTGACGGCGGCGATGGTGTGGATCACCGAGTACTACACCGGCACCGACTACAAGCCGGTCAAGCACGTCGCGCAGGCGAGCACGACCGGCCACGCGACCAACATCATCGCCGGCATCGGCGTGAGCATGAAGTCCACCGCCTGGCCGGTGATCTTCGTGTGCCTGTCGATCCTCGTCGCCTACTGGCTGGCGGGCCTTTACGGCATCGCGGTGGCGGCCACGTCGATGCTGAGCATGGCCGGCATCATCGTCGCGCTCGACGCCTACGGCCCGATCACCGACAACGCCGGCGGCATCGCCGAGATGGCCGAACTGCCCGACAGCGTGCGCGACATCACCGACCCGCTGGACGCCGTGGGCAACACGACGAAGGCGGTGACCAAGGGCTACGCGATCGGCTCGGCGGGCCTGGCGGCGCTGGTGCTGTTCGCCGACTACACCCACTCGCTCGAGGCCAAGGGCATCCTCGCCACGTTCGACCTCAGCAACCCGAACGTGATCATCGGCTTGTTCATCGGCGGCCTGATCCCGTACCTCTTCGGCGCGATGGCGATGGAGGCCGTCGGCCGCGCCGCCGGCAGCGTCGTCGAGGAGGTGCGCCGGCAGTTCCGCGAGATCAAGGGCATCATGGAAGGCACCGCCAAGCCCGAGTACGGGCGCGCGGTCGACATGCTGACGACGGCGGCGATCAAGGAGATGATGATCCCGTCGCTGCTGCCCGTCGTGGTGCCGATCGTCGTCGGCCTCGCGCTCGGCCCCGAGGCGCTCGGCGGCCTGCTGATGGGCACGATCGTCACGGGTCTGTTCGTCGCGATCAGCATGTGCACCGGCGGCGGCGCGTGGGACAACGCGAAGAAGTACATCGAGGACGGCCACCACGGCGGCAAGGGCAGCGACGCGCACAAGGCCGCCGTCACCGGCGACACCGTCGGCGACCCCTACAAGGACACCGCCGGCCCGGCCGTCAACCCGCTGATCAAGATCATCAACATCGTCGCGCTGCTGATCGTGCCGCTGCTGCCGAACGCCGGCGGCGGCGCGGCCAAGCCGCACGCGCAGGTCGTCGAACCGCCGGCGGTGGTGGCACCGGTCGCCCAGGTCGCGGCGGCCAGGCCCTGAACGCCACCCACCCCTGGATCCGAAGGCCGGCCCGCGCCGGCCTTCGGCGTTTCGGGGACGGCGCCAGCGCGACGATGCGGCCCGCCCGATGACGGCATCACCCGCTGCGCCGATCGCGGTCGGCATCGTCGCCAACCCGGCCTCGGGGCGCGACGTGCGCCGCGTGCTCGGCTGGGCCTCGGTGTTCCCGACGGGCGAGAAGATCCACGTCGTGCTGCGCCTGCTCGCGGGGCTCGGTGCGCAGGGCGTGGCGGTGGCGTGGATGCCGCCCGACGGGGCCGGGATCGCGGCCCACGTGCGCGATGCGGCAGCGCGCGCGCGGCGCGAGGCGCCGCTGCCCGAGGTCCGTGTGCTCGAGATGCCGCTCACCGGTACCGCGGCCGACACGATGGAGGCGACGGCGGCGATGGTCGGCCGCGGCGTGCGGGCGATCGCCGTGCTCGGCGGCGACGGCACGCACCGCGCGGTGGCCGCGCGCTGCGGCGAGGTGTCGCTGGCGACGCTGTCCACCGGCACCAACAACGCGTTCCCGCGCTCGGGCGAGGCGACGCTGGTCGGGATGGCAACCGGCCTGGTGGCCACCGGCCGCGTCGGTGCCGACGTCGCGTTGCGCCGCCACAAGCGGCTGCGCGTGACCGGCGGCGGCGTCGACCGCATCGCGCTCGTCGACGTCGCGCTGTCGCACCGTACCGCCACCGGCGCCCGCGCGCTGTGGCGCGCCGACGAGCTGAGCGACGCCTACCTCGCGTTCGGCGAGCCGACGTCGGTCGGGCTGGCGTCGCTGGCCGGCCTGTGCGAGCCGGTCGGGCGCGACGACCCCTGGGGCCTGCACCTCGCGCTCGGCGACGGGCCCGCGCTGCAGGCGCCGCTCTTGCCCGGCGTCGTGCAGCCGGTGCGCGTCGGCGCGCGCCGGCGGCTGCTGCCGCAGGCGCCGGTCGCGCTGCCCGACCGCGCCGGCACGCTGGCGTTCGACGGTGAACGCGAGCTCGAGATCGCCCCCGGCCACGGGCTGCGGATCGTGCTCGAACTCGACGGCCCGCGCACGATCGACGTCGACGCCGTGCTCGCGCACGCCGCGCGCCACGGGCTGATGTTCAGCCCGCCGTCGCCCTGACGTCGCCCAGCGCCGCGGCGAGCATGCCGCCGATCCGCTCGGCCAGCCGCGGGGCGAACGACGGATCGGCAGCCCGTGCCGGCACGCAGCCGGCGGTCGCGGCGCGCAGCGCGTCGGCGTGCGACGCCGGCCGGCCGACCGCCTCGCACAACCGCTCCCACGGTGGGGCGTCGAGCAGCACGCCGCCGACGACGAGCACGCCGTGGCGGCGCCGCACCTGCGCGAGGCCCACGACCTTGCGCCCGGCCGTCACGACTTCCCACGGCGACAGGCCGCCGAAGCAGGCCCAGGCGATCGCCGGGTCCGCGCCGCGCCGGCGCGCGAGATCGGGCGACAGCGCCTGCACCGCCGGCACGCCGAGCACGTCGAGCACGGCGGCCACGCCCTCGCCGAGCCAGCGGTAGCCGTCGACCGGCCCGCGCCCGGCGAGCGGATGCCCCGCCGGCAGCACCACCGACAGCCCGAGCATCCACGGGCCCACGAGCACCGGGCCGCCGCCGGAGGCGCGCACCAGCACCGGCAGCGGCGTGCGCGCGGCTACCGCTTCGGCGTCGGCGCGCTGCGCCCGGCCGAGCACGACGGCCGCCGCGTCATACGGCCACAGCCGCCACGCCGGCGCGGCCACCGGCTGCGCCAGCGCCGCCTCGTTCCACGCCTGCTCGGCCGCGGCGAGGCCGCCCGCTTCCCCTTCGCTCAAGACGGCGCGAGCCTGGCGAGCACCGCGCCGGGGCCGAACGTCTGCGACGCCGGCACGACGATCTCGGCGACGACGCCTCCAGCGGGCGCGACGACGTCCAGCGTGCTCTTGACGAGCACGGCGCGCGCGAGCACCTGTCCGGCCTGCACGCGGTCGCCGGCAGCGACGAGCCACTGGTCGAGCAGCGCGTGCGTGCCGGCGTCGACGTCCTTCCACGCCGCGGGGTCGAGCACGACGTCGGTCATGCCGCCATCCCCTCGGGCCGGGGCGCGCCCATCAGCGCGCGGGCGGCGGCGGCGATGTGGTCGACCTGCGGGATCACGAACTGCTCGAGCGGGCGGCTGTACGGGATCGGCACGTCGGGCACGGCCAGCCGCCTGACCGGCGCCTGCAGGCGCACGGTGTCCAGGTTCTCGGCCACCAGCGCCGCGATCTCGCCGCTCAGGCCGAAGCTGAGGTAGTCCTCGTCGGCCACCAGCAGCCGCCCCGTCTTGCGCACTGACGCCAGCACCGCGGCGCGGTCCAGCGGCACCAGCGTGCGCAGGTCGATCACCTCGGCGTGCACCCCTTCGTCGGCGAGCCGCTCGGCGGCCAGCACGGCCTTGTGCACCATCTGGCTCAGGGTCACGATCGTCAGGTCGCTGCCCTCGCGCACGACGCGCGCCTGGCCGAACGGCAGCGTGTACGCCTCCTCGGGCACCTCGGTCGTGCTGCCCTCGAAGTACGCCATCCACGGCAGTCCCATGATGCCCTTGTGGTACATGAACATCACCGGGTTGTCCTCGCGGATCGCCTGCGTCATCAGGCCCTTGGCGTCGTACGCGTTCGACGGCACGACGACCTTCAGCCCCGGCACGTGCGCGAACGTGCCGTACAGGCACTGCGAGTGCTGCGCGGCGTCGTTGTAGCCCCCGCCGATCGCCGTCATCAGCACGACGGGCAGGCGCACGTTGCCGCCGGACATGTAGATGTTCTTCGCCATGTGGTTGTAGATCATGTCCATGCACACGCCGAAGAAGTCGACGAACATCAGCTCGGCGATCGGGCGCATGCCCTCGGCGGCGGCGCCGATCGCCGCGCCGATGAACGCGGTCTCCGAGATCGGCGTGTCCATCGCGCGGTCGCGCCCGAAGCGGGCGAGCAGCCCGCCGGTGGCGCCGAAGATGCCGCCGTACTTGCCGATGTCCTCGCCCATCACGAAGACCGCGGCGTCGCGTTCCATTTCCTGCCCGATGGCCTCGGCGATCGCGGCGGCCATCGTCAGCTTGCGTGTCGTGCCCATGTCGGTGTGCTCCTCGTCTCGATGCGGTGGCCGGCGCGGTCAGTGGAAGACGTGCCGCAGCGCGTCCTCGGGCTTCGGGTACGGGCTGCGGCGCGCGTAGTCGTAGGCCTCGGCCACGCGCGCGCTCACGCGGGCGCGCAGCGCCTGGTCGGCCGCGTCGTCGAGCAGGCCCTGGCGGCGCAGGTGCTCGCCGAGGGCGGGGATCGGGTCGTGGCGGCGCAGTTCCTCGACCTCGCCCTTCGGCCGGTAGACCTCGGGGTCGCCCTGGAAGTGGCCGAGGTAGCGGTCGGTGCGCACCTCGAGCAACGTGGGCCCCTCGCCGCGGCGCGCCCGCTCGATCGCCGCGCCGGCGGCCTCGTACACCGCCAGCGCGTCGTTGTGGTCGACGAGCACGCCGGGCATGCCGTAGGCGGCGGCACGGTCGGCGTTCCACGCCACCGACGTCGACTCCGACTTCTCGACCGAGATCGCGTACTTGTTGTCCTCGCAGACGAACAGCACCGGCAGCCGCCACAGCGCGGCGAGGTTCAGCGACTCGTGGAACGCGCCCTGGTTGGTCGCGCCGTCGCCGAAGAAGGCCACCGCGACCCAGTCGTTGCCGCGCTTCTTGTGCGCCAGCGCCGCACCGCACGCCGGCGGCAGGCTCGCGCCGATGATGCCGCTGCAGCTGAACTTGTGCGCCGGGTCGAACAGGTGCATGTGCCCGCCCTTGCCGTGGCCGAGGCCGGTGTCCTTGCCGAACATCTCGGCCGTCATCGCGTTCAGCGGCACGCCCTTGGCGATCGCGAAGTGGTGCGGCCGGTGCGTGCCGACGACGGTGTCGTGGTCGTGCAGGTGCGCACACACGCCCACCGCCACCGGCTCCTGCCCGGCGGCGAGGTGCATCTCGCCGGGCACCGGGCCGCTGCCGATGTCGAACGCGAGGCCCTTCTGGATCGCCGGCGGCAGCTTGCCTTCGAGGTAGACGCGGGCCATCGTCTCCTCGTACTCGCGGATCTCGATCATCTTTTCGTACATCCAGAGCAGGCGCTCGGGGTTCGCAGTCATCTCGGGTCTCCTCGTTGAGGCTTCGGGCGGTCGGCAGCGGTCTTCGCCGCGCTGCGGTCGATCGTGCCACCGGCGGCCGGTTCGGGCAATCGGGGCGCAGGTGCCGGGGAGCAGGTGTCGCCGCTCGGCCGTGCCGCGGCGCGTCTCAGGGGGCGGCGTGCGGCAGGAAGACCGGCTCGCCGCCGATCCGGTGGCCCGCGATCGCGGCCTGCCCGGCGGGCGAGACGAGCCAGTCGGCGAACGACTGCGCGAGGTCGTGCCGCACGTGGGGGTGCCGCGCCGGATCGACGACGATCACGGCGTAGGTGTTGCGCAGCCGCCGGTCGCCGTCGACGAGGACGGCGAGATCGCCCCGCCGGCGGAAGTTCAGCCAGCTGCCGCGGTCGGCGAGCACGTAGGCGCGGCTCGCGGCGGCGAGGTTCAACGCCGCGCCCATGCCGCAGCCGCAGGCCTTGTAGCCGGCGGGCCGGGTCGCGACGGGATCGAGCCCCGCCCACTGCCAGTAGCGCAGCTCGGCGGCGTGGGTGCCGCTGCGGTCGCCGCGCGAGACGAAGGCGGCGTTCGCCGCCGCGACGCGGCGCAGCGCTTCGGCGATGTCGTGCCCGCGCGCCTGCGCGGGGTCGTCGGGCGGCCCGATCAGCACGAAGTCGTTGACCATCACCGGCCGGCGCTCGTGCCCGAAGCCTTCGGCGACGAAGCGCTCCTCGGCCGCCGGGTCGTGGACGAGGACGACGTCGGCATCGCCGCGGCGCGCGAGGTCGAGCGCCTGCCCGGTGCCGAGCGCGACCACGCGCACGCCGATGCCGGTGGCCCGCTCGAACGCCGGCAGCAGGTGGCCGAACAGGCCCGACTGCTCGGCCGACGTCGTCGAGGCGAGGACGACGAAACGGTCGCGCGCGGGTGCCGGCCCGGAGGTGGCGCGCGCGGCGACGACGGCCACCACGACGGCCAATGCCGCGGCGAGACCCGCCAGCCATGCGCGCGTGCGGCGGGTGCGCGTCACGGCAGCTCGGCGGCGAGGAACCGGGCCGACGCCGGCGGCAGCGGCTCGCCGAAGAAGCGCTCGGTCGGCCGGTCGACGACGAGCCGGCCTTCGTCGAGGTGGATCACGCGCGTGGCCAGCCGCCGCACCTGGCCGAGGCCGTGGGTGCTGACGACGACGGCCATGCCCTCGGCGGCGAACGACAGCACGAGTTCCTCGATGCGGCGCTGCGAGTGCGGGTCGAGGCTGGCCGTCGGCTCGTCGAGGAACAGCACGTCGGGGCGCACCGCCCACGCCCGGGCGAGCGCGACGCGCTGCTGCTGGCCGCCCGAGAGCACGCGCGCCGGGCGGTCGGCCTCGGCCTCGAGCCCGACGCGCTGCAGCGCGGCGTGCGCGCGTTCGGCGCGCTCGTGCCGCGGCACGCCGGCCAGCCACAGCGCCACCAGCAAGTTGCGGCGCACCGACAGCCGCAGCAGGAACGGGCGCTGGAACAGCATCGCCTGCCGGGGCGCGCGCCCCCGCGCATCGCAGTGCAGGCGGCGACGGCCGCCGTCGGGCAGCTGGCCGTGCAGCAGCCGCAGCAGCGTCGTCTTGCCGCTGCCGTTGGCGCCCACCAGCGCGATACGCTCGCCGGCGTGCACGACGAGCGAGACGTCGCGCAGCGCGACGCGCTCGCCGAAGCGCACGGTCGCGCCGTCGAGTTCGATCAGCGGCCGCGGCGCGCTCACCGGGCACCGCCCTCGTGGGCGGCCTGCAGCTGGCGCAGGCCGGCGGTGGCGAGGTTTACCAGCGCGACGACGCCCAGCAGCACGATGCCCAGCGCCAGGGCCAGCGCCAGGTCGCCCTTGTTCGTCTCGAGCGCGATCGCCGTCGTCATCACGCGGGTGACGCCTTCGATGTTGCCGCCGACGATCATCACCGCGCCGACCTCGCTGATCGCGCGCCCGAACGCCGCGAGCACGATCGTGGCCAGCGAAGCGCGCTCGTGCACGAGGATCAGCGCCGCGCTCGTCGCCCGGCCGGCGCCCATCGAGCGCAGCTGCTCGCCGTGGCCGCGCAGCGCGTCGGCCACGAGCTGGCGCGCGAGCGCCGCCACCAGCGGCAGCACCAGGATCGTCTGCGCGATCACCATCGCCGCCGGCGTGAACAGGATGCCCCACGACCCGAGCGGGCCCGAGCGCGACAGCAGCAGGTACACCGAAAGGCCGACGACGACCGGCGGCAGCGCAAGCAGCGTGTTCAGCGCCCCCACGACGATGCGTTGCCCGGGAAAGCGCACCGCCGCGAGCCAGGCCCCGGCCGCGAGCCCGATCAGCGCGCCGAGCACCGTCGCCGCACCGCTGACCTGCAGCGACAGCGCCACCACCTGCCACAGCGTGGCGTCGGCGCCGGCGATCAACGCCGCGGCCGTGCGTACGCTGTCGCCGAACGTGCCCATCCATCCCGCATTCGCCGAAAGCCGTGCATTCTGCGCAAGCGCGGCGCGGTGCGCGATATGTCGGCGGCTGCATAGCGGCGCAGCCCGCAGCGGGCCAGGCCGGCCGCACCGTGCGTTCGACCGACCGCCCGTGCGCCCGCGGCGTTCGTGTCCCAGGAAGTGGTGTAAGTCCTTCGCGCGCGGCAAGGCGCGGAGGGTGCGGCCCGTAG
>CALIDR010000309.1 GCA_938022295.1 uncultured Burkholderiaceae bacterium | reverse complement strand
AGCAGCGTGTAGTAGCGCCACATCAGCGTGTCGCTGATCGACAGCAGCTTGGCGAACATCGTGGGCGCCGGCTCCGTGATGCCGACGTAGTTGCCCTTGCTCTTGGACATCTTCTCGACGCCGTCGAGCCCCTCGAGCAGGGGCATCGTCAGGATGCACTGCGGCTCCTGCCCGTACTCGTGCTGCAGCGCACGGCCGACGAGCAGGTTGAACTTCTGGTCGGTGCCGCCGAGCTCGAGGTCGCTCTTCAGCGCCACCGAGTCGTAGCCCTGCATCAGCGGGTACAGCAGCTCGTGCACGCTGATCGGCAGGCCGCCTTTCAGGCGCTTGGCGAAGTCGTCGCGCTCGAGCATGCGCGCGAGCGTGTACTTGGCCGCGAGCTGGATCATGCCGCGCGCGCCGAGGGCGTCGCTCCACTCGGAGTTGTAGCGGATCTCGGTCTTCGCCGGGTCGAGCACGAGGCTCGCCTGCGCGTAGTACGTCTGCGCGTTGGCCTCGATCTGCTCGCGCGTCAGCGGCGGGCGCGTCGTGTTGCGTCCCGACGGGTCGCCGATCGTCGACGTGAAGTCGCCGATCAGGAAGATCACCTGGTGCCCCAGGTCCTGCAGCTGGCGCATCTTGTTGAGCACCACCGTGTGGCCGAGGTGGATGTCGGGCGCCGTCGGGTCCAGCCCGAGCTTGATGCGCAGCGGCTCGCCGGTGGCCTCGGCGCGCGCGAGCTTGGCGAGCCAGTCGGCCTCCGGCAGCAGTTCTTCGCAGCCGCGGCGGCTGATCGCCAGCGCCTCGAGCACGCGGTCGGTGACCGGATGCACCGGTTTTGCAGGATGCGAAACGTCGGACACGATTGCTGACAGGCCTTCGCCCAGGCAGGTGCGCTTCGCCCGCCGGAGCCGGGTGGGGTGGCGGCTATACTGCACCGTCACAGGGCGGACACAGAAAAAAATCAACCGGAACAAGGTCCGGCGGCGGCGAATTCTAGCGGTCGGCCGGAGTGTCGTTGGTTCGCGGCCACCGCCGCCGGCATCCGTCGTCGGCACCGGCCGATCACCGGGCGGGATCTCTCCCGCCCCGACAGCATTGGACACGTTGGACTGGATCCAGCGCGCGACCGCGCGCGCCGCGGCCTGGGCCGCCACCCATCGCCGGGCTGTCGTCGGCGGCGTCACGGCGGTCATGTTCGGCTCGGCCGTCACCGCGTTCGCGATCGCGCCGCTGGCGCCCGACGCCGCGGCGCTGCCGCGCACCCTCGTCGTCGAGCCGGTGCAGCCGCTGCCGCTGGACGGGCAGCTCGAGGCGCTGGCCGACCATGCGCTCGAACTGTCGCGCAGCGAAATCACGCGCGCCTCCGACACCGCCGACAGCCTGCTGCGCCGCCTCGGCGTGGCCGATCCCGACGCCGCGCGCTTCCTGGCCCGCGACGCCGACGCCCGGCGCGTCGTGCAGGGGCGCCCCGGCAAGCTGGTGACCGCCCGCGCGCGCCCCGACGGCACGCTGGTCGAGCTCGTCGCCCGCTTCCCGGCCGACAACCGTGAACTCGCCGCCAGCCACTTCACGCGTCTGACGGTGCAGCGCGACGGCGACGGCTGGCGCGCGTCGACGGAGCTCGCGCCGCTGGAGGCGCAGACGCGGCTGGCCAGCGGCACGATCCGCAGCTCGCTGTTCGCCGCCACCGACGAGGCCGGCCTGCCCGAAGTCGTGGCCGTGCAGCTGGCCGAGATCTTCTCGACCGACATCGACTTCCACCGCGAACTGCGCCGCGGCGACACGTTCGGGGTCGTCTACGAGACGCTCACCGCCGACGGCGAGCCCGTGGTGTGGAACCAGGGCGTGGGCCGGGTGCTGGCGGCCGAGTTCGTCAACGCCGGCCGCGTGCACCACGCGGTGTGGCACCGGCACGCCGACGGGCGCGGCGCCTACTACGGCTTCGACGGCCAGAGCAAGCGGCGCAGCTTCCTCACCAGCCCGTTGGAGTTCTCGCGCGTCAGCTCGGGGTTCGCGATGCGCATGCACCCGATCCTGCAGCGCATGCGCGCACACAAGGGGGTCGACTATGCGGCCCCTACCGGCACGCCGGTGCGCGTGGTCGGCGACGGCGTCGTCGAGTTCGCGGGCTGGCAGAACGGCTACGGCAACGTCGTCACGGTGCGCCACGGCAACGGGCGCTCGACGCTGTACGCGCACCTCAGCCGCATCGACGTGCGGGTGGGCCAGCGCCTGGCGCAGGGTCAGCACCTGGGCGCCGTCGGCGCCACCGGCTGGGCCACCGGGCCGCACCTGCACTTCGAGTTCCACGTCAACGGCGTGCACCAGGACCCGCTGCTGATCGCCAAGTCGTCGGAGACGGTCGCCCTGCCCGCGGCCGAGCGCCCGCGCTTCGAGCTGCAGGCGCAGACGGCGCGGATCAAGCTCGACACCGTGCGCACGCTCGCCACGGCGTCGCTCGACCGCGACTGACCGGCGCGGCGCAGCGCGGCCGCCGATGCCCCTGTACGCCGGCCTGATGTCGGGCACGTCGCTCGACGGCATCGACGGCGTGCTCGCCGACGTCGACGACGGGCCGCCGCTGTCGGTGCGGCTGCGCGCGCACCACCATGCCCCGTTTCCCGCCGCGCTGCGCGAGACGCTGCGGGGGCTGAACCGCGCGGGCGCCGACGAACTGCATCGCGCCGCCGTCGCCACGCGCGAACTCGTCGGCCTCGGCGCCGGCGTCGTGCGACGGCTGCTCGCCGACGCCGGGGTGGCGGCGCGCGACGTGCGGGCGATCGGCTCGCACGGGCAGACGGTGCGCCATCGCCCGCCCGGCGAAGGGGTGGACGCGCCTTACACGATCCAGCTCGACGACGGCGCGCGGCTGGCCGAGCTGACCGGCATCGACGTCGTCGCCGACTTCCGGCGCCGCGACATCGCCGCCGGCGGCCAGGGCGCGCCGCTGGTGCCGGCGTTCCACGCCGCGCTGTTCGCGCGGCCGGGGCTCGACGTCGCGGTGCTGAACCTGGGCGGCTTCGCCAACCTGACGCTGCTCGGCGCCGACGGCAGCGTGCGCGGCTTCGACTGCGGCCCCGCCAACGTGCTGCTCGACCTGTGGTGCGAACGCCACCGGCAGCAGCCGTTCGACGCCGAGGGGCGCTGGGCCGCCAGCGGCCGGGCGGACGCCGCCCTGCTGGCGGCGATGGCGGCCGACCCCTTCTTCACGAAGGAGCCGCCCAAGAGCACCGGACGCGATGACTTCGACGCCCACTGGCTCGACGCCCACCTGCAGCGCCTGCCGCCGCTGGCGCCGGTGGACGTCCAGGCCACGCTGCTGCAGCTCACCGCGTCGACCGTCGCACGCGACCTGCGGCGCCATGCGCCGCGCACCGCCGCGCTGCACGTGTGCGGCGGCGGGGCACGCAACCTGGCGCTCGTCGCCGCGATCGGGCGCGAACTGCCCGGCGTCGCGGTGGCGCCGACCGACGCCGCGGGCCTGCCCGCGACCGCGGTCGAAGCGGCGGCGTTCGCCTGGCTCGCCCACGCCCACGCGACCCGCAGGCCCGGCAACCGCCCCGAGGTGACGGGGGCGCGCGGGCCGCGCATCCTCGGCGCGCTGTATCCGGCCGGTTGACCGGCGGCGGTCACGCCGCCGGCGCCCGCCTCGTGGCGGGGCACAAAGGAGAAGGCCGCCTCACGGGGCGGCACAAAGAAGAAGGCCGCCTCACGGCGGCCTCGGCATCGCTGCGCGCCGCTTCAGACCGAGAAGCTCGACCCGCAGCCGCAGGTCGTCGTCGCGTTCGGGTTCTTGATCACGAACTGCGCGCCCTGCAGGTCTTCCTTGTAGTCGATCTCGGCGCCGACGAGGTACTGCAGGCTCATCGCGTCGATCAGCAGCGTAACGCCGTTCTTCGTCATCTGCGTGTCGTCGTCGTTGATGACTTCGTCGAACGTGAAGCCGTACTGGAAGCCCGAGCACCCGCCGCCTTGCACGAACACGCGCAGCTTCAGGTCGGGGTTGCCTTCCTCGTCGACGAGCTGCTTGACCTTGTCGGCCGCGCTGTCGGTGAAGATCAGCGGCGCCGGCATCTCCGCGGCGGTGTCGGTGGGCAGGTCGGCAACGGCGTTCATCGATTCACTCCAATCGGCAACAAATTCAAGCTGGGTTCGAGGCCGCCAGTTTCAACGGCGGCCGGTCTTCGGACTTCAGCGGTCGCAGCTCCCCGTCGACCGTCGCGCCCTGGTGCATCTCGAGCAGCGTGTAGCTCACCTCGCCCACGACACGCGCCTTCGGCTGCAGTTCGAGCAGTTCATCCGCTTGCACGGGCCCCGATACTGCCCCGTTGATGATCACATGGCCGGCTTTCACCTTGCCGCAGATGCGGGCTTTCTCGCCGACCACGAGCAGCGAGCCGGCCCCGGCGGCGGTGACGTCGCCGTGCACCTCGCCGTCGATGCGCAGGCCGTCGACGAACGTCAGCCCCCCGCGCAGCACGGTGCCCTCGCCGACGAGGCTGCGGATCGGCGCGGGCTTGCGCGATCGGAACCACATGCGCGTCTGGTCTCCTCGTGTCGTCGCGCCGGCGTCGGGCTTCACAGCGCCACCGCGTGGGCCGCCCGGGGCTGTCCGTCGGGACCCAGGATGCGGACCTGCACGCGTTGTACCACGGCCCGTTCGGGGTGGTCGATCAGGCCCTCCACGCGGGTGTACGGGCCGACCTCGATCGGCAGCGAGCCTTCGGGCAGCGCCGACGACCACTCGGCGCCGTCGAGCACGCCGCTCAGGCGCACCTCGTAGCGGCCGCGAAACGTCGCCGGCGCCTTGCCGCTTTGCATCACCAGCATCTGGTAGCGCAGCTGCCCGGGCGCCAGCGCCTCGGCGTGCAGCGCACGCACGGCCAGCGGCTCGCCCTGCGCCGGCAGCAGCTGTTCGAAGAAGCCCAGGTCCGCCCGCAGGGCGAGGTTCTCGGCCTCGAGGCGCCGCAGCTGCTGCTGCAGCGTCTCGATCGACGCGCGCTCGGCGCGCAGCAGGCTGTCGGCCGTATTGGCCACCGACTGCAGGCGCCCCTGCTCGTCGCGCAGGCGCTGCAGTTCGGCCCGGGCCGCGCGCAGCTCGCCCTCGACGTCGCGGTCCAGGCCCGCGATGTCCTTGCCGAGCTCGAAGGCCCACAGCGCGATCGCCGCCGAGAACCCGAGCACCAGTGCCGCGAAAGCCCAGCGCAGCGGCCACGGCAGGTGGCTGCGCACGATCATGCGCGGCGCCGACACCGAAAGCCGGCGCCGCAGCAGCTTCCAGCGCATCGCGCGGCAAACCGCGACGCGGCGGGCGCCGCAGCGCCCGGGCCGCGCCGGTCAGCGCTTGCTGAACTGCTTGCGGCGCCGCGCGCCGTGCAGGCCGACCTTCTTGCGCTCGACTTCGCGCGCGTCGCGCGTCACGAAGCCGGCCTGGCTCAGCTCGGGCTTGAGCGTCGCGTCGTATTCGATCAGCGCGCGCGTGATGCCGTGGCGCACCGCGCCGGCCTGGCCCGACTCGCCGCCGCCGTGGACGTTGACCTTGATGTCGAACGTGTCGGCGTGGTTGGTCAGCATCAGCGGCTGGCGCACGATCATGATCGACGTCTGGCGGCCGAAGTACTGGTCGACCGGTTTGCCGTTGACGACGATGGCGCCGCTGCCCTTGCGGATGAACACCCGCGCCACCGACGACTTGCGGCGGCCGGTGCCGTAATTCCAGTTCCCGATCATCGCGCCGTCCTCAGATCTCGAGTGCCTTGGGTTGCTGAGCCGCGTGCGGGTGGTTCGCGCCCGCGTAGACCTTCAGCTTCTTGGCCATCGCGTAGCCGAGCGGCCCCTTGGGCAGCATGCCCTTGACGGCCTTCTCGAGCGCGCGGCCCGGGTGGCGCGCCTGCATGTCCTTGAACCGCGTGGCGTAGATGCCGCCGGGGTAGCCCGAGTGCCGGTAGTAGATCTTGTCGTCGGCCTTGTTGCCGGTGACGCGGATCTTGTCGGCGTTGACGACGACGATGAAGTCGCCGGTGTCGACGTGAGGCGTGTAGATGGCCTTGTGCTTGCCGCGCAAACGGCGTGCCACTTCGCTGGCGACACGTCCGAGCACCTTGTCGGTGGCGTCAATCACGTACCACTCGTGCTTCACTTCGGCCGGCTTGGCGCTGAAGGTCTTCATGAGGGACTCTCGCTGGGGCCGAAAGCGCTGCACGCGCCCGGCCGATGACGGCTGTTCGTCGCGGCGGTTCCGCGCCTTCGGTGCGGCTTATGCGGGCCGCCTCTCGGACGCTCGTCGGAACCCGGGTGCGGCCGCACGGTCCGGGCATCGCTGCCCGGCCGCGGCGCGCGCGCCACGCCACCCCGCCGATTTCGGGAAAGCCTCATAGTATATCCGAACGGATGGTGCGGCGAAAGCCACGCCCCCGCATCCTCGCAAGGCCTTCTGGGTGACCGACTTCCGACGGCTCCGCTAGGATTGGGGAAAACCCTAGGCCCCGGAAAGGAGCACCCGATGGGATTTCCTGGCGACATTCTCGGCCGACCCGGCCTGCGCGCCGAGCGCCACGGGCGCGTCGACGACGAGGCGACCCCGCCCGAGCCGAAGCCCGCGTTCCGCTGGGTGCCGATCCGCTCGCTCGCCGAACGCCACCGGCCGCGCATCCTCGCGCACCTGCTCGCGCTCGGCGAGGCCGACCGCTACCTGCGCTTCGGCCACGCCGCCACCGACGCCCAGATCGGGCGCTACGTCGACGGCATCGACTTCTCGCGCGACGAGGTGTTCGGCATCTTCAACCGCCGGCTCGAACTGATCGCCGTCGCGCATCTGGCGTACATGGCGTCGGGCAGCGCCGAGTTCGGCGTCTCGGTGCTGCCGAAGGCGCGCGGCCGCGGGTACGGCGCGCGGCTGTTCGACCACGCCGTGATGCACGCGCGCAACCGCCACGTCGACACCCTGATCGTCAACGCTCTGAGCGAGAACACGGCGATGCTGCGCATCGCGCGCGCGGCCGGGGCGACGATCGAGCGCGCCGGCACCGACGCCGAGGCGCGACTGAAGCTGCCGCCCGACGACGTGGTCTCGCACCTGAGCGAGGTCGTCGAAGGCGGTGCGGCCGAGCTCGACTACCGCCTGAAGGCGCAGGCGCGGCGCCTGGACAGCGTGCTCGACGCGATCGCCGAGGTCAAGGCGCGCATCGGCGGCACGCCCGGGCGCAGCGCGGTCGATTGACCGCCCGGCGCGTCAATCCGCACGCAAACCCGCGCCGTCACACGCGCTCGCGGCGGTAACATGCGCTGACTTCCTGCGCGACCCGCGCTTCGTCGTGGCGCGTGACGACACGACCTGGCGCGATGTTGCAACAGTGGCTCCCGTGGTTCCTGGCGCTCGCGCTGCTGGCGGCGCTCGGGCTCGCGGTCGTCGGCTGGTGGTTCGGCGCCGGCCGCCGGCGCCGCTCGCCGCCGCTGCCCACCGACTGGGCGCTCGCGCCGCGGCCGGTGTTCAACACCGAGGAACGGCGCATGTACCGCCAGCTGCGCGAGGCGCTGCCGCACCACGTCGTGCTCGCCAAGCTGCCGCTGGTGCGCCTGTGCCAGCCGACCGACCCGCAGGACGTGCACTACTGGTACGACCTGCTCGGCTCGACGCACGTCACGTTCGCGATCTGCAGCGCCAACGGCCGCGTGCTCGCCGCGATCGACTTCGACGGCGAGCGCGGCGGCTCGCGGCGCACGGTGCAGATCAAGCAGGCGGTGCTCGGCGCGTGCCGCATCCGCTACCTGCGCTGCCCGGTCGACCACCTGCCGTCGATTCCCGAGCTGCAGCTGCTCGTGCCGCAGACGAGCGCACCGGGGCGCTCGCCGCAGGCGACCGTCTCGGCGGCGATCCCGCCGCTGAACGACGCCCGCGACGCGTACACCGGGACCGCGGCGTCGCGGCGGCGCCAGCGCCGCCCGCTGTGGCAGGACTCGAGCTTCTTCCACGACTCGTTCTTCGGCACCGACAGCCGCATGGACGCGACGACGCCGAGCGAATTCAGCCCGCTGCCCCCGCCCGCGGTGCCGGCCGTCACCCGCCCGGGCGGCCTCGGCGGCGGCGCCGCGCCGCGCCCGCCGGCGCGCGCGTGGCCGCCGCCGCTCGGCACCGACGAGGCCGGCCCGCCGCACGAGCCGCCGCACGAACCGCCGCGCTACGGCACCTCGCCCCACCGTTGACCGCGTCGCCCGCTTCGCAGCCCTCCGGGTACTCGGCGCTGACGCCCGACCACGTGCTCGACGCGCTCGCCGCCGTCGGCCTGCGCCCGGACGGGCGGCTGCTGCAGCTGAATTCGTTCGAGAACCGCGTCTATCAGGCCTACCTCGAGGACGGCCGCGCGGTGGTGGCCAAGTTCTACCGCCCCGGGCGGTGGAGCGACGCCCAGATCCTCGAGGAGCACGCCTTCGCCGCCGCGCTCGCCGCCGCCGAGGTGCCCGTCGTCGCGCCGCTGGCGCTGCAGGCCGACCCGCACCGCCGCGGCGTGACGCCGCTCGGCGACCCGCCCACGCTCGGCCGCGTCGACACCGACCCCGGCGGCCACCGCTTCAGCGTCAGCCCCTGCCTGCCGGGGCGCGCGCCGGACCTCGACGACGACCGCGTGCCGGCCTGGCTCGGGCGCTTCCTCGGCCGCCTGCACGCCGTCGGCGCGGCCGCGCCGTTCGTCCACCGGCACCGCCTCGACGTCGCGACGTACGGCGACGCCTCGCTCGCGTTGCTGCTCGACGACGACGTCGTCGACCCCGCGCAGCAAGGCGCCTTCCGCGACGTCGCGGCCGCCGCGCTCGACCTCGCGCGCCGCGCCTTCGCCCGCTGCGAGGGCCTGCGCGTGCTGCGCCTGCACGGCGACTGCCATCCCGGCAACGTGCTGTGGCGCGAAGGCGAGGCGGGCGAGGCCGGCCCGCACGTCGTCGACCTCGACGACGCCTGCACCGGCCCGGCGGTGCAGGACCTGTGGATGCTGCTGCCCGACGGCCCGCAGGCGCCGCGGCAGCGCCAGGCGCTGCTCGACGGCTACCGCCTGTTCATGCCGTTCGACGAGCGCGAACTCGCCCTGATCGAGCCGCTGCGCACGCTGCGCATGCTGCACCACAGCGCCTGGATCGCCCGCCGCTGGGCCGACCCCGCGTTCCCGATCGCGTTCCCGTGGTTCGGCACCGCGGCGTACTGGTCGCAGCAGATCACGCAGCTGCGCGAGCAGGTCGATGCGATGGCGGCCGGGGGCTGACCCCGGCCGCGGGTTCAGGCGACGAGCAGCCGGTTGACGCGCCGCACGTAGGCAGCGGGGTCGTCGAGCTGGCCGCCCTCGGCGAGCCAGGCCTGGTCGAACAGGATGTGCGCCAGGTCGTCGAAGCGCTCGTCGGACTCGAGCCGCTTGACGAGCGCGTGCTCGGGGTTGATCTCGAGGATCGGCAGCGCCTTCGGCGCCTGCTGGCCGGCCTGCTTGAGCAGCCGCGCCAGGTGCGTGCTCATGTCGCCCTCGTCGACGACGATGCACGCCGGCGACTCGACCAGGCGCGTCGTCACCCGCACGTCCTTCGCGCGGTCCTTGAGCGTCGTCTTCAGCCGCTCGAGCAGCGGCTTGACGGCCTCGGCGGCCTGCTCGGCGTGCTTCTTCTCCTCCTCGTCCTGCAGCTTGCCGAGGTCGACCGCGCCGCGGGCGACGCTTTGCAGCGGCTTGCCGTCGAACTCGTACAGGTGGGCGAGCATCCACTCGTCGACGCGGTCGACGAGCAGCAGCACCTCGATGCCCTTCTTGCGGAAGATCTCGAGCTGCGGGCTGCTCTTGGCGGCGGCGAGGCTGTCGGCGGTCAGGTAGTAGATCGCCTCCTGGCCTTCCTTCATCCGGCTCACGTAGTCGGCGAAGCTCACGCCCTCGTCGGCGTGGGTGGAGGCGAAGCGCAGCAGCCTGGCCAGGCGCTCCTGGTTCGCGTGGTCCTCGCCGACGCCTTCCTTCAGCACGGCGCCGAACTCCTTCCAGAACGCGGCGTACTTGTCCTTCTGGTTCTCGGCGACGTCCTCGAGCATGCTCAGCACGCGCTTCGTGCAGCCCTCGCGGATCGCCTTCACGTCGCGGCTTTCCTGCAGCAGCTCGCGGCTGACGTTCAGCGGCAGGTCGGCCGAGTCGATCACGCCCTTGACGAAGCGCAGGTACACCGGCAGCAGCGCCTGCGCGTCGTCCATGATGAACACGCGCTTGACGTACAGCTTGACGCCGGCGCGCTTGTCGCGGTTCCAGAGGTCGAACGGCGCCTTGGACGGGACGTACAGCAGCTGCGTGTACTCGGTGCGCCCCTCGACGCGGTTGTGGGTGTACGCCAGCGGCGGCTCGCTGTCGTAGCTGATCTGCTTGTAGAACTCCTGGTACTGGGCGTCGGTGATCTCGCTCTTGGAGCGCGTCCACAGCGCGGCGGCCTTGTTGACGGTCTCCCACTCGTCGGACAGCACGTACTCCTTCTTCTCCTCGTCCCACTTCTCCTTGCGCATCAGGATCGGCAGCGAGATGTGGTCGGAGTACTTGGCGATGATCGACTTCAGCCGCCAGGTCTTCGCGAACTCCTCCTCGCCCTCGCGCAGGTGCAGGATCACGTCGGTGCCGCGCTGCTCGCGCGTGATCGGCTCGACGTCGAACTCGCCGCTGCCATCGCTGGTCCAGCGCACGCCCTCCTCGGGCTTCAGGCCCGCGCGGCGCGACTCGACGGTGATGCGGTCGGCGACGATGAAGCCGGAGTAGAACCCGACGCCGAACTGGCCGATCAGGTTGGCGTCCTTCTTCTGGTCGCCCTCGAGGCGGGCGAGGAACTCGCGCGTGCCGCTCTTGGCGATCGTGCCCAGGTGCTGCACGGCCTCCTCGGCGCTCATGCCGATGCCGTTGTCGCGGACCGTCAACGTCCTCGCCGCCGGGTCGAAGAAGACGCGGATCTCGAGGTTCGGCGCGTCCCCGTACAGCTCGGGGCGGTTCAGCGCCTCGAAGCGCAGCTTGTCGCAGGCGTCGCTGGCGTTGGAGACCAGCTCGCGCAGGAAGATCTCCTTGTTCGAGTACAGCGAGTGGGTCACGAGGTGCAGGATCTGCTTGACCTCGGCCTGGAAGGACAGGGTTTGCTTGTCGCTCATCGTCGTGGTCGGGTGTCGGACGGCGCCCCCGCGCCGGCGCGCAGGAGATGAGGGCACGGCCGCGCCCTTCAAGGGCCGCGGCGGCGCGGGGTCAGAGCACGACCCTGACCATCGGGTGCGTGCTCAGCGTGCGGTACAGCTCGTCGAGCTGCTCGCGGCTGGTCGCCGTCACCGTCACCGTGAGGCCGAGGTAGTTGCCGGCACGGCTCGGCCGCTCCTCGACGGTGGCCGGGTCGAAGCCCGGGTCGAAGCGCTGCACGACCTGCACGACCGCGGCGCGGAAGCCCTCGACGTGCGCGCCCATCACCTTGATCGGGAACGCGCTCGGGTACTCGATCAGGCTGCGCTCGGGCGGGATCTCGGGCAGGTCCATCGGGGCCTCGGCGCGGGCGTCAGATCGACTGCTCGCGCTTGGCGCGCTGGTAGGCCTCGTACAGCCGCGCGTAGACCGGCCCCGGCTTGCCGCGCAGCGCGCCGTGGCCGACCGGCTCGCCGTCGATGCGGGTCACCGGCAGCACTTCCTTCGTCGCCGAGCTGAGCAGCACCTCGTCGGCGGCGCGCACGTCGGCCTCGCTGATCGGGCGCAGGTTGTAGCCGATGCCCTCCTCCTCGCACAGCTCCTTCAGCAGCTCATAACGAATGCCCTCGAGCACGTGCTCGCTCTTCGGGGGGCCGAGCAGCGCGCCCTCGTGCACGATCCAGACGTTGCTCGCCGACGCCTCGGTCAGCCAGCCGCCGCGGAACAGGATCGTCTCGACCGCGCCCTGGTCGGCCGAGATCTGGCGCGCGAGCACGGCACCGAGCAGGCTCGTGCTCTTGATGTCGCCCCTCTCCCAGCGGAAGTCCACTGCGGTCACGCACGCCACGCCGTGGTGACGCTGCTCGGGCGTGGCCGGCTTCATCGGGCTGGCCATCATGAACACGGTCGGCTCGATGTCGGGCGGCATCACGTGGTCGCGCGGCGCGACGCCGCGCGTGACCTGCAGGTACACGAGCTGGTCCTCGGCGCCGGTGCGCGCGTGCAGCGAATCGACGAGGCGGCGGCTGCGCTCGAGCCACTCGCCGCGCCCGGCCGGCGGGGCGATGCGCACCTTGGCCAGGCTGCGCTCGAGCCGCGCGATGTGCTCGGCGAAGCGGAACAGCCGCCGGCCGTAGACCGGGATCACCTCGTAGACACCGTCGCCGAAGATGAAGCCGCGGTCGAGCACGCTGACCTTGGCCTCGCTCAGGGGCTGGTAGTGGCCGTTGAGGAAGCACAGGTGGTCGGGCAGGGCGGTCATGGCAGGTCTTTCGCGCGGCGATTGGTCAGCTTACCGGATCCACAGCCGCAGCGCATCCCACGCGCGGCCGAACACGCCCGCCTCGGGCACGGCTTCGAGGACGACGAGCGGCACCTCGCCGACCGGCGCCCCGGCGGCGGTGGCGATCTTGAGCGTGCCCACGCGCTGGCCCTGGGCGAGCGGCGCGACGAGCGGGTCGGTGCGCTCGACCTGCGTCTTCAGCCGGCTCGCCTCGCCGCGCGGCACCGCGAGCACGACGTCGCGCTCGGGGCCGAGCCGGGCCTGGCCGCGGGCGCCCGTCCAGACCTCGGGGGTGACGACGGCGGCGCCGCCGTCGAACAGCTTGATCGCGTCGAAGGCGCCGAAGCCCCAGTTCAGCAGCTTCTGGCTCTCGTTGGCCCGCGCCTCGCGCGAGTCGGTGCCCATCACGACGCTGAGCAGCCGCCGCGGGCCGGGCGTGTTGCCGCCGGCGCCGAGGTTCGGGAACTCGCGCACGGCGCTGGCGACCAGGCAGTAGCCGGCGGCGGCGGTGTAGCCCGTCTTCATGCCGTCCACGCTCGGGTCGCGGCGCAGCAGCAGGTTGCGGTTGTCCTGGCGGATGCGGTTGTAGGTGTACTCGCGGATCGAGTAGTAGCGGTAGTACTCGGGGAAGTCCTGGATGATGCGCGAGGCGATGACGGCGATGTCGCGCGCGCTCGAGCGGTGCCCCGGCTCGGTCATGCCGGTGACGTTGACGAAGTTCGTGTTCTTCAGGCCCCAGGCCTGCGCCTGGCGGTTCATCATCGCGACGAAGTTCTCGACCGAGCCGGCCACCCCCTCGGCCAGCGCGACCGAGGCGTCGTTGCCCGACTGCACGATCATCCCGTGCAGCAGTTCGTCGACCTTGGGCGTCATCGTCGGGTTGATGAACATCAGCGACGGGTCGCCCTTGCGCTCGTCCCATGCGCGCTGGCTGACCGGCAGCGTCTGCTCGAGCGACAGGCGCTTGTCGCGCAGCGCGCCGAAGACGACGTAGGCGGTCATCAGCTTGGTCAGCGAGGCCGGGTCGGCGGGCGCGTCGGCGTCGCGCTCGGCGAGCGTCTGGCCGGTGGTCAGGTCGAGCAGCACGTAGTGGCGCGCCGCGATCTCGGGGGCGGGCAGCGGTTGCGCGCCGGCGGGCACCGCGGCGCCCAGCACGAGCGCGAAGACGAAGGACAGGAGACGGTTCATCAGGGAATCGAAAGGCATCGGGAGACAGGTGCGGTGGAGGCCCGCCGGACCGGCACGGGCCCGCCGGGCAGGAAGACGGCGGTCAGGCGGCGAACGATCGCACGACGAGCGACTTGAGCAGCGGCAGACGACCGTGGAAGAAATGACCCACGCCGGGCACGACGACGATCGGCAGCGCCTGCGGACGCGCCCAGTCGAGCGTGGCGGCCAGCGGCACCACGTCGTCGGCCTCGCCGTGGATCACGAGCGTGTCTTCGGGCACCGGCGCGACGTCGAAGTTCCCCGTGGCCGGCGCCACGAGCACGAGCCGGTGCGCCGGCGGCTGCAGCCGCGCCGCGGCGCGCGAGGCCACGTAGCCGCCGAACGAGAAGCCGCCGAGCACGAGCGGCAGCGCCGCGTCGCGCACGGCGGCGATCACCGCCAGCGCGTCGTCGACCTCGCCGCGCCCGTCGTCCCAGTGGCCCGCCGAGCCGCCGACGCCGCGGAAGTTGAAACGCACCGTGCGCCAGCCGACCTGGCGCAGCGCGCGCGCCAGCGTCTGCACGACCTTGTTGTCCATCGTGCCGCCGTGCAGCGGGTGCGGGTGGCACAGCACGGCGACGCCGCGCGGCGCATCGCCGTGCGGCGCTTCGGCCACCGCCTCGATCGTGCCCGCGGGGCCGGCCAGCGCCAGCGGCTGGGTCGACTCACTCACGCCGTCGCCGCTCAGCGCCCGACGTCGGGCGGCAGCCGCAGGCGCTCGACGATGCGCCCTTCCTTCAGGTGCGCTTCGACGATCTCGTCGATGTCGCTGCGGTCGACGTAGCCGTACCACACCGCCTCGGGGTAGACGACGGCCACCGGGCCGCCGGCGCAGCGGTCGAGGCAGCCGGCCTTGTTGACGCGCACCTTCCCCGGGCCCGCCAGGCCCGCGGCCTTGACCCGCGCCTTGCAGTGCTCGAAGGCCGCCATCGCGTCGTGCTGCGCGCAGCAGGCCTCGCCGTTGTCGCGCTGGTTCAGGCAGAAGAAGACGTGGCGCTCGTAGTAGCTCATCGCCGGCATTGTAGGGACCGCCTCACGCGGCATCGGGCCGCGCCAGCCGCGACAGCAGCCACGCCATCGCCGCGTAAGGCCACAGCCACCCGACCCATTGCGCGAGACCGTGGAAGCGGATGAACCGTCCCTGCTGCCAGGCCTGCAGGCTCTGCGCGTGATACGGGTCCGACGGCGCCGAGGCGACGACCACCACCAGTGCCGTCAGCACGATGAGCCCGACGCCCGCGGCCACGCGCCGCGGCAGCGGCAGACACCCCAGCGCCGCGAGCAGCCCGCCGGCCAGTCCCGCGGCAGTGGCCGCCGTCCACCACGCCAGCGCGTTGTCGGGTCCGAAGTTCAACGCGGTCGACAGCGTCGTGGCACCGATCGCGAGCGCCACCGCACCGAGCGCGAGCACGAGCCGCCCCCAGCCGGCGTGGGCGACCGCGAAGCCGACCATCACCGGCGCGAGCAGACCGAGCGCGATCGCGAACGCCTCGCCGAGCTGGCTCAGCGGCGCCCCGGCGGCCGCCGGGGCGACGAACGGCGCGACGGCGGCCGCCCACGGCGTGCCGGCGAACGCCGCCGCCAGCAGCGCGCGCGCCTCGTCCCAGACCTGGCCGAGGCCGAGCGGCACCGGCGGCGGGAACAGCAGTCCCACCGGCCACAGCAGCAGCAGCGCCAGCGCCGCCGCGCTGCGGCGCACGAAGATGCGGTCGCGCAGCGCCTGCCAGCGCTCGAGCCCGCCGAGCGCGTGCACGACCATCCCGAGCAGCGCCCCGGCGAGCGCGCCGGCCGTGTTGAGCGTGAAGTCCAGCAGCGACGGCACGCGCACCGGCTGCCACTGCTGCAGCACCTCGAGGCCGTACGACAGCGCGGCCGACAGCGCCACCGCGGTGCCGAGCGCCGCCGCGCGGCCGCCGCCGCCGCGCGCGACGGCGACGTAGACCAGCGCGCCGAGCGGCAGGTAGCCGAGCAGGTTGGAGACGATGTCGAAGGTCGGGAACCACGCCGGCCACGGCAGCCGCAGCCACGCCGACGGGCCGCCGGCCGGCACGCGCCAGACCTGCGCCGGGTACAGGCTCGCGTAGGCGATCAGCGCCGCGTAGGCGAGGGCGAGCCAGGTCGCCGAGCTGCGCTCGCGCGCCATCGCAAAGGCCTCTCAGCCTAGGTCCGGCAGTTGGACGCGCCCGAGCGGGCCGTCATCGGGCGCGCTGGCAAGGCCGAGCCGTCACGCGCACCGTCCCTGCGGACGGTGCGCGCCTGGCGAGGGGCCGGGGCGTCCCCGCCCCGGCGCGGACTGCAGGGCCGAACCGCAGCGATGGCGTGCGCAATCGCGAGGGCGAGCCCGGACGAGAACCGTCCGGTGGACGGTTCTCGTTTGGCGAGCGGGCGGGCGACCGCGCCCGCCGCGGCCCGCAGGGCTCGCCACGCCGCCAGCGTGACCGAGGGCGGCTCGATCGGGTGCGCGGCGTCGTCACCCGAGAGGTGACCGTCCGCGTGGGCGAAAAGAGCAAGCATGAGAGCAGGTTGCATGCGGAGTCGAGCGGCCGGCTGCCGGATCTGGGCTCAGAACGGCTTGACGACGACCAGCACGACGATGGCGATGAACAGCAGCACCGTGATCTCGTTGAAGACGCGGAACCACCGGTCGCTGCGGCGGTTGGCGCCGAGCTCGAAGTCGCGCAGCAGCCGCCAGCACCAGTGGTGGTACGCCAGCACGGCGACGACGCCGAGCATCTTGGCGTGCATCCAGCCCTGGTCGACGCCCAGCCCCACGCCGTAGTACAGCCAAAGCACGAGGCCGAGCACGAGCGCCGGCACCATCAGCAGGCTGCCGAAGCGGTACAGCTTGCGCGACATCAGCAGCAGCCGCTCGCGCTCGGCGTGGCTGTCGCCGGGCACCATCGCCAGGTTCACGTACAGCCGCGGCAGGTAGAACAGCGCCGCGAACCAGCTCGCGACGAACACGATGTGGAACGCCTTGACCCAGAGGTACCCCGAGCTCATCGCCGCATTATCCGGGGCCGGTTGGCGCCGTCCGCGGCGCGGGCCGCGGCGATGAAAAAAGCCCCGGTCGCGAGACCGGGGCCGCAAAGCCTTTTCGCTGTGTCACGTCAAGGCTCCTGCTCAGGGAGGAAAAGCAGGGAATGACGGCCTCGCGGCTATCATTCGCCGCCGAGTCTAGCAGCCCCGGGGCCGGCGTGAGCGCTCGCCGGCACCGGGCAAACGCTGACCCCAACGGTTGCCGCCGGGTCCCCGTGCGACGCCTGTGCACGCCGTGGGGTCGTCGGCCCTGTCACCGATCGCCGAGGTCGCCCGTGCACACGCCCCTGCCGCCCTACCCCGCCAGCCGCCCGCGGCGCCTGCGCCGCGACGCGGCGATCCGCGCCCTGGTGCGCGAGCACCGCCTCGCGCCCGACGACCTGATCCTGCCGGTGTTCGTGCTCGACGGCACGGACCGCAGCGAAGACGTGCCGAGCATGCCGGGCGTGCAGCGGCAAAGCGTCGACCGGCTGTTCGCGGTGGCCGAGCAGTGCCTCGCGCTCGGCGTGCCGGTGATGGCGCTGTTTCCGGTCATCGACCTCGCGCTGAAGACGCCCGACGGGCGCGAGGCGCTGAACCCCGACGGCCTCGTGCCGCGTGCGGTGGCGGCGCTGAAGGCGCGCTTCCCGGAGCTGAACCTGCTGACCGACGTCGCGCTCGACCCGTTCACGCCGCACGGCCAGGACGGGCTGATCGACGACAGCGGCTACATCCTCAACGACGAGACGGTGGCCGTGCTGACGCAGCAGGCGAAGGTGCAGGCGCAGGCGGGCGTCGACATCGTGGCGCCGAGCGACATGATGGACGGGCGCATCGGCGCGATCCGCCAGGCGCTCGAAGGCGCGGGCCTGATCCACACGCGCATCATGGCCTACAGCGCGAAGTACGCCAGCGCGTTCTACGGGCCGTTCCGCGACGCCGTGGGCAGCAAGGGCAACCTCGGCAGGAGCGACAAGAAGGTCTACCAGATGGACCCCGGCAACACCGACGAGGCGCTGCGCGAGGTCGCGCTCGACATCGCCGAGGGCGCCGACATGGTGATGGTCAAGCCCGGCCTGCCGTACCTGGACATCGTGCGCCGCGTGAAGGACGCGTTCCGCATGCCGACCTTCGCGTACCAGGTCAGCGGCGAGTACAGCATGCTCAAGGCGGCCGCCGCCAACGGCTGGCTCGACCACGACGCGGTGATGATGGAGTCGCTCCTCGCGTTCAAGCGCGCCGGCGCCGACGGCGTGCTGACCTACTTCGCGCTTGACGCCGCGCGGCTGCTGCGCCGGCCCTGATGCGCATCTTCCACGTCGCACCGGACCAGTACACCGAGCTCGACGAACTGCCGGCGCAACTGCCGGCCACGGGCTTCGTCTGGATCGGCAGCGCGCGGCGCGAGTTCGAGGTCCACGCCGCGGCGATCCAGTCGCGGCTGCAGCCGTGGACGGGCACGACGCTCGTCGACCTGCACGTGGCCGACCTGCTGAACAACCAGCTGCCGAGCCACTTCGACGCCACGCTCGACTACGACCTGCTCGTGTTCCGCCGCCTGGCCGCCGCTCCCGGCGCGGCGGTGCTGGCCGACGGCAAGCAGCCGACGCGGCGCGCCACCCGCGAGGCGCTCGACGCGATCGACACCAGCCCGGTGGGCTTCGCCGTCTTCGACCGCGTGCTCGTCACCGTGCACCCGGCCGACTGCGCGGTGCGCGACTTCTTCGCCGCCCGCCTCGCGCAGCGCGGCCAGGTCGGCGCGTCGCGGCTGCCGGCGAGCCCGGCGGACCTCACGCTGCGCATGGTCAACCACATGGTCGACAGCTACCTCGACCTGCGGCGGCTGCTCGCGCGCCACCTCGGCGAGCTGCAGCTCGAGCTGCTGAATCCGCGCAGCCACTTCGACGACTGGGCGCTGCTGCTCGACGCGCGCAACCGCCTGCACCTGCTCGAGGACATCTGCGAGGACCAGAGGAGCGCGGTGCAGGAGTGGATCGACAACCTCGACGAGGCGCCGCCCGAGGCCGACAAGCAGACCAAGCGCGAGCGCGAGCTGCTGCGGCTGCGCTCGCGCGACGTGCTCGAGCACGTCGAGCGCGTGCTCGGCCACGTGCGCCGGCTCGAGCAGTCGATCGAGACGGCGGTGCAGATGCACTTCTCGGCGCTCGGCCACCGCACGAACCAGATCATGCGCACGCTGACCGTGCTCACCGCGATATTCCTGCCGCTGAACCTGATCACCGGCTTCTTCGGCATGAATTTCGACGCCCTGCCGCTGATCCACAGCGCCGAGGGCTTCTGGATCGCGTTCTGGACGATGGTGCTCGTCGGCGGCGGGCTGGTCGCGTTCTTCTGGCGCAAGCGCTACCTCGGCAGCGGTGCGCGATGACGCTGGCGCCGCGCCAGCTCGCGCTGCTCGCCGGCCTCACGCTCGCGTGGGGGCTGAACTGGCCGGTGATGAAGCTCGGCGTCGGGCACTTCCCGCCGCTGTCGTTCCGCGCGCTGTCGATGCTGCTCGGGCTGCCGGTGCTCGCGCTCGCCCTGTGGTGGCTGGCGGTGCCGTTTCGCGTGCCGCGCGCGCACTGGCGCGAGCTGGCGGCGCTGACGCTGACCAACATGGTCGTGTGGCACCTGCTCGTGATCCTCGCGATGCCGCACCTGAGCTCGGGGCGCGCGGCGATCCTCGGCTACACGATGCCGGTGTTCTCGGCGCTGTGGGGGCGTGCGCGCTACGGCCAGCGGCTGCACTGGCGGCAGGCCGCGGGCGTGGCGGCGGCGGCACTCGGCGTCGTGCTGCTGCTGTGGCACGAGCTCGACCGCGTCGCCGGCGCCCCGTTCGCGGCGTCGATGATGCTCGTCGCCGCGGCGACCTGGGCGCTGGGCACGCAGCAGCTGCGGCACACCGCGATCGCGCTGCCGACGCTGACGCTGTCGTTCTGGATGACGGCGGCCACCACGGTCGTGATGGTCGTCGTCTCGGCGGCGTTCGAGTCGCACCGCTGGCAGCGGCCCGACGCCACGGCGACCTGGACGATCGTCTACAACGCGGTGCTCATCTTCGGCTTCGCGCACGCGGCGTGGTTCACGCTCGCGCGTTCGCTGCCGCCGGTGGCGTCGACGCTGTCGGTGATGATGATCCCGGTGCTCGGCGCGGCCAGCGGCGCGGTCGCGCTCGGCGAGACGCTGCACTGGCAGGACGCGGCCGCGGCGGCGCTGATGGTGGCGGCGATCGCCTCCGTCCTGTGGCCGCAGGGCGAGGCTCAGCGCCGCGGCAGCGGCTCGTCGGGGTAGGGATCGTGCAGGCCGAGGGCGCGCAGCACCTCGCGCTCGCGCCGGTGCATGCGCCGCGCGTCGGCGGCGCGCTCGTGGTCGAAGCCCTGCGCGTGCAGCGTGCCGTGCACGAGCAGGTGCGCGTAGTGGTGCGCGAGCGGCAGCCCGAGCGCGCGCGCATCGCGCTCGACGACTGGCGCGCACAGCACGACGTCGGCCACCACGACCGGCTCGGCCGCGTAGGCGAACGTCAGCACGTCGGTCGCGTAGTCCTTGCCGCGGTACTCGCGGTTCAGCCGCCGGCCCTCGGCCTCGTCGACGATGCGTACGCTGATCTGCGCCGGCGCGGCGAGTGCGGCGCGCACCCAGCGCGCGACGCGGTGGCGCGCCAGCAGCGCGCGGTGGCGGCCGTCCGGCTGCTGCAGCGACAGCGCGAGCGCCGGCGCCGTCACGCCCCGTCGCGCCGCGGCCTGGCGGCGTCGTAGGCCTCGACGATGCGCGCCACCAGCGGGTGGCGCACGACGTCGGCGGCGGTGAAGCGCGTGAACGCGATGCCCTTGACCTTCTTCAGCACCTGCTCGGCCTGCACGAGGCCGCTGTCGGTGCCGCGCGGCAGGTCGATCTGGCTGGTGTCGCCGGTGATCACGGCCTTGCTGCCGAAGCCGATGCGGGTGAGGAACATCTTCATCTGCTCGGGCGTCGTGTTCTGCGCCTCGTCGAGGATCACGAACGCGTGGTTCAGCGTGCGCCCGCGCATGAACGCCAGCGGCGCGATCTCGAGCGTCGCGCGCTCGAACGCCTTGGTCACGCGGTCGAACCCCATCAGGTCGTACAGCGCGTCGTACAGCGGGCGCAGGTAGGGGTCGACCTTCTGCGCGAGGTCGCCGGGCAGGAAGCCGAGCCGCTCGCCGGCCTCCACTGCCGGGCGCGTGAGGACGATGCGCTGCACCGTGCTGCGCTCGAGCGCGTCGACGGCGCACGCCACGGCGAGGAACGTCTTGCCGGTGCCCGCCGGGCCGATGCCGAACGTGATGTCGTGGCCGAGGATGTGGCGCAGGTAGCGCACCTGGTTCGGCGTGCGGCCGGCGAGATCGGCGCGCCGCGTGTGCAGCACGAGGGCGTCGCCGTCCTCGGCGCCGCGCGCGGCTTCGGGGCCGAGCGCGTCGACGAGCGCGAGCTGCAGCGCCTCGGCCGGGATCGGCCGCCGCGCCCGCTCGTACAGGCGCTGCAGCAGGGCGATCACGCGCTCGGCCGCGCTGCGCTGGCCCTCGACGGCGAACGCCTCGTGGCGGCGCGCGATGCGCACGTCGGCCGCGCCCTCGATCGTGCGCAGGTGTTCGTCCAGCGGCCCGCACAGGTGCGCCAGGCGCACGTTGTCGGCCGGCGTGAAGGCGTGGCGCAGGGTGACGGTGGGCATGGGCGGGCAGGGCGCGGCGGCTCGGGCGTGGACATTGTCGCGCCGCGGGATGCCGCCCACGGGTGCGGCCGCCGGCGCGCCGCGGGCGATCCCGCACAATCGCGCCGCCATGGCCTGCCCGCCGCCCCGCCCGCCGCGCGCCGTCCGCGCCTTGCCACGGTCCGGCGTCCAGGCGGCAGGCCGCGCGTGGTTCGCGCGTGCGCTGCGCCTGCTGCTCGTCGCGCTCGCGGCGGCGGCCGCCGCCGGCATCGCGACGGCGGCGAGCGCCGGCGCGCCGATGCTCGTGCTGCAGCACGCGCTGGCGGTGGCGGCCGACACGCCGCGCTTTCCGACCGACGTGCCGGCGCAGCTCGTCGCCCTGCCCGACGACTGGGCGGTGTCCCGGCCCGGCCTGCCGGGGCCGGTGTGGTACCGCCTCGGGTTCGACGCCCAGGGCGTGGAGAGCAGCGGCGAGCTCTACGCGATCTACGTCGAGCGCGTGTGCTCGACGTTCGAGGTCCAGCTCAACGGCCGGCGCGTCTTCGTCGGCGGGCGGCTCGAGGAGCCGGTGACGCGCAACTGCCAGCACCCGCAGCTCGTGCCGCTGCCGGCCGCGCTGATCCAGGCCGGCGGCAACGTGCTCGACCTCAAGGTCGCGGGCGACCCGCTGACGCGCGTGGCGTCGCGCCAGCGCGCCGGCGGCCTGTCGGCGATCCAGCTCGGCCGCCACGCCGACCTCGCACCGCTGCACGCGCGGCGCCACTTCGTCAACGTCACGCTGCCGCAGGTCTCGACCGCCGTGCTCGTGCTGCTGGGCAGCCTGATGATCATCATGGGCGGGCTGAACCGCACCTACAGCCACCTCGCGTACTTCGGCGCGTTCGCCGTCGGCTGGGGCGTGATCGGCGCGCGCCTGTGGTGGAGCGAGCCGCCGCTGAAGAGCTACGACATGGAGCTGCTGCTGGTGTCGTTCATGCCGCTGGTCACGCTGGCGGCGGTGCTGTTCCTGCTGCGCTACGCCGGCGGGCCGAAGCGGCGCTGGATCGACGGCGTGCTGTACGCGCAGTGCCTGGCAGTGCCGGCGACGCTGCTCGCCGCCGGCGCCGACCGGCTGCACGCCGTCGCGACGGCGTGGTACGTGCTGTTCGGCCTCCAGGCGGTGGCCGCCGTCGTCGCCCACCTGCAGGCGACCTGGCGGCACGCGCGCGCGCGCTTCTGGCCGATGGCGGCGATCCTGACGCTGACGCTGGCGATGGTCGGCATCGAGATGTTCGGGCAGCAAAGCCTGCTCGCCGGGCCGTGGCTCGGCGTGTCGCACCTGCTGATGCCGATCGCCTGCGTGGCGCTGGGCATGCACATGATGCGCGAGTACGGCCGCGCGCTGCAGACCGTCGAGGCCGACCGCCGATCGCTCGAGGCGCGGGTGCGCGAGGCGACGACGCAGATCGAGCGCAACTACCAGCAGCTCGCCGAGCTGCGCGTCGAGCAGGTGACGGCGCAGGAGCGCAAGCGCATCGCCGCCGACCTGCACGACGACCTCGGCGCCAAGCTGCTGACGATCGTGCACACGAGCGACAGCGACCGCATCGCGACGCTGGCGCGCGAGGCGCTGGAGGAGATGCGGCTGTCGGTGCGCGGGCTGACCGGCAAGCCGGTGCGGCTGCTCGACGCGCTCGGCGACTGGCGCGCCGAGTTCGTCTCGCGGCTGGCGCAGACCGGCATCGAGGGCGAGTGGAGCGCGCCGGCCGACGACACCGACCACACCCTGTCGGCGCGCGCCTACGTGCAGACGACGCGCATCCTGCGCGAGGCGGTCAACAACATCATCAAGCACAGCGGCGCGTCGCGCTGCGTCGTGCACGTGTCGCTGCTCGGCGGCCAGTTCCAGCTCACGATCCAGGACAACGGCCGCGGCATCCCGCTCGAGCTCGACGGCCAGCTCGACCGCGGCCACGGCATGTCGACGATGAAGCAGCGCGCCAAGCAGCTGCACGGACAGTGCCTCGTCGAATCGGGCCCCGGCTACGGGACCGTGATCCGCCTCACGCTTCCGCTCGAGCACGACGTGGCGCTTGGATGAGGCGCTGCTAGCATGAAAGCGTGCGGATTTCAAGAGGCGCGCCGACCGTGAAGACCATCCTGCTGCTCGAGGACCTGCCCCAGATCCGGGCCTGGATGAAGGAGCTCGTGCTCGGCGTGTTCCCCGGCGCCGACGTGTCGGAAGCCGCGCGGGTGCACGACGCGCTCGAGCTCGTCTCGGCGATAGGCTTCGACCTCGCGCTGATCGACCTCGGGCTGCCCGACGGCTCGGGCGTCGACGTCGTCGCCGCGCTGCGCGAGCAGCAGCCCGAGGCGCAGTCGGTGGTCGTGACGATCCACGACGACGACGACCACCTGTTCCCCGCGCTGCAGGCCGGCGCCTACGGCTACATTCTGAAGGAGCAGGCGCGCGAGCTGATCGGCCTGCAGCTGCAGCGCATCAGCCAGGGCGAGCCGCCGCTGTCGCCGTCGATCGCGCGCAAGGTCATCGCCCACTTCGCCACCGGCGCCCGCCCGCCGGTGCCCAGCGGCCCGCGGGTGCAGCTCACCGACCGCGAGAACGAGGTGCTGCTGCGCGTGGCCAAGGGCTACACGCTGCCCGAGATCGGCGTGCAGCTGAACCTGTCGCGGCACACGATCGCCGACTACGTCAAGCAGATCTACCGCAAGCTCAACGTGAGCTCGCGCGCCGAGGCGGCGCTCGAGGCGCAGCGGCTCGGGCTGTTCGGGCGCCGGTGACCGCGCGCCGATGATCGGCCGGCTCACCGGCACGCTGGCCGGCAAGACGCCGCCGACGCTGCTCGTCGACGTCGGCGGGGTCGGCTACGAGGTCGACGTGCCGATGAGCACGTTCTACCAGCTGCCCGCGCTCGGCGAGCCGGTCACGCTGCTGACGCACTTCGTCGTGCGCGAGGACGCGCAGATGCTGTTCGGCTTCCTGACCGCCGAGGAGCGCGCGACGTTCCGCGAACTGGTCAAGGTCGGCGGCGTCGGGCCGCGCACCGCGCTCGCGATCCTGTCGGGGCTGAGCGTGGCCGACCTCGTGCAGGCGGTGGCCGCGCAGAGCAGCGCCCGCCTGGTCAAGGTGCCCGGCATCGGCAAGAAGACGGCCGAGCGGCTGCTGCTCGAGCTCAAGGGGCGGCTCGCCGACGCCGTGGCCGCGCCGCCCGGCGCGGCCAGCGACGCCCAGGCCGACATCGTGCAGGCGCTCGTCGCGCTCGGCTACAGCGAGCGCGACGCCGCGGCAGCGGCGAAGGCGCTGCCGCCGGACGTCGGGGTGGCCGACGGCATCAAGCTCGCGCTGCGCGCACTGTCGCGCTGAGGCTCAAGGCTGGCCGTGGCGGTGCTGCATGCCGCCGGCGGTGCCCAGCGGGCGCACCGGCGCCTTGACCTCGACCGTCTCGCGCCTGCCGTCGGCGCCCTCGACGACGAGCGTGACCGGCACCGTGTCGCCGGCCTGCAGCGGCCGCTTGAGCTCCATCAGCATCACGTGGTAGCCGCCGGGCTTCAGTTCGACCGTCTTGCCGGCCGGCAGGTCGAGCGCGGGCATCGCGCGCATGCGCATCACCTGGCCGTCCATCACCATCTCGTGGATCTCGACGACGCCGGCCACCGGCGACGACGCCGCGACCAGCTTGCCGCCCGTGGGCGACGTGATCTGCGCGAAGAGGCCAGTGGCGCGCTGCTGCGGCACGGTGCCGCGCACCCAGGGGTCCTGGACGACGGTCTGGGCGGTGGCCGCGGCGGCCGCGAGGGCCAGCGAGCCGGCCGCGATGGAGCGAAGAAGGAGATTCATGGTCGGGGTCTCGTCGACGGAGTCGATGGAAAGAGGTCATGCGGCCCGCCGATCGCTCGGCGCGGGCCGTGCAGATGCGCCGGGCGGGCGCCCGGCCGCGGCGTCAGGCC
>CALIDR010000308.1 GCA_938022295.1 uncultured Burkholderiaceae bacterium | reverse complement strand
CGCCTCGCGCGGCCTCGGCCGCGCGATCGCCGAGCGGCGCCTGCGCGACGGCCACTGGCTGCTGACGCTGTCGCGCCGCCCCGACCCGTCGCTGGCGGAACTCGCGGCCACCACCGGCGCCGTGCTCGAGCAGTGGGCGATCGATCTCGCCGCGCCGGTCGAGGCGGCGGCGCGGCTCGAGGCCTGGCTCGGCGCGATCGAGCCGTCGCGCGTCGCGAGCGCGACGCTGATCAACAACGCCGCGCTGCTGACGCCGCCCGGCCCGATCACGGCGACGGCGCCGCAGGCGCTCGCCGACGCGCTGCGCGTCGGTCTCGAGGCGCCGGTGCTGCTCGCGCGCGCGTTCCTGCGCGCGGGCGCGGCGTGGGAGGTGCCGAAAAAGGTGCTGAACGTCTCGTCGGGCCTCGGCCGCTGGGCGATGGCCGGCAGTGCGCCGTACTGCGCCGTCAAGGCGGGGCTGGACCATTTCTCGCGCGCGCTCGCGCTCGACGAGGCGCTGAAGGCCCACGGAGCCAGGGTCGTCTCGCTCGCCCCGGGCGTGATCGACACCGACATGCAGGTGCAGCTGCGATCGGCCGACCCGTCGGTGTTCGTCGAGCGGCACCGCTTCGTCGCGATGAAGAGCGGCGGCGCGCTCGACAGCCCCGACGCCGCCGCCGCCAGGGTCGTCGAATTCCTCGACCGCGCCGACTTCGGCGAGAAGGTGATCGCCGATGTCCGCGAGCCATGACGCGCCGGCCGGCAGCGCCCCGGTGGTGCTGACCGAGGTCGACCCCGCCGGGTTCGCGGTCGTCACGCTGAACCGGCCGCAGGCGATGAACGCGCTGTCGCGCGCGCTGATGGCGCAGCTCGCCGACACCGTCGACGCGCTCGCGGCCGACCCCGCCGTGCGCGTGCTGATCCTGACCGGCGCCGGGCGCGCGTTCTGCGCCGGCCTCGACCTGAAGGAACTCGGTGCCGGTGCGGCCCGGCTCGGCGAAGGCGAGTCGGGGATCGCGCCGAAGGACCCGGTGGCCGCGATCGGGCGCTTTCCCGGCCCCGTGATCGGGGCGATCAACGGGGCCGCGGTGACCGGCGGCTTCGAACTCGCGCTCGCCTGCGACGTGCTGCTCGCCGCGCCCGAGGCGCGGTTCGCCGACACCCACGCGCGCGTCGGGCTGGCCTCGGGCTGGGGGCTGTCGCAGAAGCTCAGCCGCACGATCGGCATTTACCGCGCCAACGAACTGAGCCTGAGCGGCCGCTGGCTCGGCGCCGCCGAGGCCGACGCCTGGGGGCTCGTCAACCGCGTCGTTCCCGCCGGGCGCCTGCTCGACGAGGCCAAGGCGCTGGCGCGCGAGATGCTGGGTGCGATCCCCGAGATGCTCGTCGCCTATAAGGCGACGATCCGCGACGGCTACGCGCTCGCGTTCGGCGAGGCGATGGCGCTCGAGTCGCAGCGCGCGCGGGCGCACAACGCCGCCGTCGAGGCGCAGGCGATCGAGTCGCGCCGCGAGGCGGTGCGCGCGCGCAACCGCGGCGCCTGAAGACCTCAGACGCGCAGCCGCTGCGGCGACAGGTAGGCTTCGAGGTAGGCGTCGAACGGCAGCGTGTCGGCCGCTTCGCGTGCGTGCTGCTCGGCGATCGACGTGGCCGCCAGGTCGCGCCAGCGCTGCTCGGCCGCGGCGTCGAGCGGCCAGCGCGCGAGCACCGTCTCGCGCGCGCGCTCGCTGCACGCGCGGCCGAAGGCGACGAACGAGCCGCCGTGGCCCTGCCGCGTGGCCTCGATCACGCGCGCCGACGGCGTCGTGTGCGGGCGGTCGAGCCGCACCAGCGCCTCGCGCAGCGCCTGCCCGTGCGCGCCGCCGCCTTGCGCGGCGTCGAGCGCGGCGGCGATCGGACGGCACTGCTCGAGGATCTCGGCCGCCCACTCGACGAGCGTGACGTCGCGGCCTTCGCGCTCGAGCCTGAGGCCGGGGCGCCGCCCCTGGGCCGCGGTGGCGTGCTGGTTGCGCTGCAGCGCCGCCTGCTCGGCGGGCGTATCGGGCGGGCTCGGGCTGAGCAGGCAGTGCAGCAGGAAGACGTCGAGCAGGCGCATCGTCGCCGCGCCGATGCCCACCGGCTCGAACGGGTCGAGGTCGATGCAGCGCACTTCGACGTACTCGACGCCGCGCTCGCGCAGCGCGTGCAGCGGGCGCTCGCCGGGGCGGATCGTGCGCTTGGGCCGGATCGTCGCGTAGAACTCGTTCTCGATCTGCAGCAGCGTCGTCGCCAGCTGCCGCCAGCGGCCGTCGGCGTCGCGCACGCCGATCGTCTCGTACGGCGGATACGGTGTCGTCATCGCCGACTCGAGCGAGCGGCAGTAGCCCTCGAGGTCGTTGTAGCTGACGGCGATGCGCGACTGCGCGTCGCTCTGGTAGCCCAGGCGCCCCATGCGCAGCGACGTCGCGTGCGGCAGCCCGAAGGTGTCGGCGCCGAGCGGCTCGAGCTCGTGCGCGCGGTCGGCGACGAAACACCGGCACACGAGCGGCGAGGCGCCCAGCAGCCACAGCAGCACGAACGCGTGGCGGCGGAAGTTGCGGATCAGCGCCAGGTAGTCGTCGTTGCCGAGGCCAGGCAGCGACCAGTTGTAGTGGATGCCCGAGATCGTCTGCATGCGCCGCCCGTAGCGGTGCGACAGGCCTTCGCGGTAGACCGTCTTCGCGCGCCCGATGTTCGAGTCGCCGTAGCGCCCGAGCGGGATCGCGTCGTCGTCCGGCAGTTTGCACGGCATGCTCGCCACCCACAGCCGCTCGTCGCCGATCGCGCGGTAGACGAAGGCGTGGATCGCCCGCAGCTCGGCGAGCGTCGCCTCGACGTCGGTGTGCGCGCCGGTGATCAGCTCGAGCTGCGATTCGCTGAAGTCGGTCGTGACGAGGGGATGCGTCAGCGCCGAGCCGAGGGCGCGCGGGTGCGGCGTGGTCGCCAGCCGGCCTTCGGCGTCGGTGCGCAGGCTCTCCTTCTCGATGCCGCGGCGCATGCCGCGCAGCCGCTCGCCGCCGATCGCGTGCAGCCGCTGCTCGAGCCGATCGGCGGTCGTCACGCCGCGGCCCCGCGGTACGGGGCGGTGGCTGGATGGTGTCGCATCGGTGTGCTCTCCTCGTCGCGTGGCCGTTGCCCGTCGCCGTCCTCCCCGACCGCGAGCCGGCGCGTGCAGCGCTTCGCGAGCGTAGCCGAACACGGTGACACGCGCTCGCGGCTTCGCCGATGGGCCTGCCGCGTCAGCCCGGGCCGGCCGCATCGGCGGCGGCGCGGCGCGCCGGGATGTGGCCGACGTCGAAACGGCGGATGAAGCCGCGGTCGATGCGGTCCTTCCACCACCACACCCAGCGGCCGGCAAAGCCGATGCCGCCGCGCGCGCCGATCGCGCGCCCGTCGCCGGTGGCCAGCAGGGCGAGGAAGCGGCGCTGCGGCGCGTAACGCGCCGCGTCGCCCGCGCCCAGCGCGGCGCGCAGGTTGCGCGCCAGCACCGGGCCCATGCGCACCGCGTAGACGCCGGCCTTGGGCAGCGGCTCGGCCCAGGCGGCGCAGTCGCCGGCGGCGAACACGGCGGGGTGCGACACCGAGCGCAGCGTGGCGTCGACGCGCACGAAGCCGGCCTCGCTCACCGCCAGGCCGCCGCGGCGCGCCGGGTCGGTCTGCCACGCCTGGGGCTGCGCGCCGGTGGCCCACAGC
>CALIDR010000307.1 GCA_938022295.1 uncultured Burkholderiaceae bacterium | reverse complement strand
CGCGCGCGGGCGTGCGCGAGGTCGGCGTCAACACGGCCTGGCTGGAGGACCAGTTCCCCGCCGCGCTCGGCGACGGCCGGCGCTGGGGCCTCGCGATCACGTACTCGGCCGAAGGCCGCGACCACGGCGGCGCCCTGGAGACCGCCGGCGGGATCAAGAAGGCGCGCCCCTGGCTCGGCGACGTGTTCTGGGTCGTCGGCGGCGACGTGTACGTGCCCGGGTTCGACTTCGGCGCGCAGCGCGTGCGCGCCTTCGCCGCGAGCGGGCGGCTGGCGCACCTGTGGCTCGTCGACAACCCGCCGCACCACCCGCAGGGCGACTTCGGCATCCGCGACGGTCTGGCCGCCGTCGACGCCGAGCCGCGCCTGACGTGGAGCGGCATCGGCCTGTTCAGCGCCGCGTTCGTCGACGAGGGGATGGCCGGTCTGCCGGCGGGCGCGCGCGCGCCGCTGCGGCCTTACCTCGACGTCGCGGCCGCGGCCGGCCGGCTGGGCGCCGAGCACTGGCGCGGCGGCTGGACCGACGTCGGCACGCCGCAGCGGCTCGCGGCGCTGCAGGCCGGGGCCTGACGGTGGCCGTCGCTGCCGAGCAGGGTCGCAGCCCGGCGGCCGCGCCGGCCGAGGCGGCGGCTGCGTTCGAGACGCTGCGCCGCGCGGTGCTCGTGCTCGGGGCGGTGAACGTCGCCGCCGTCGGCGCGCTCGGCTGGGCCGGCGGCGGCCCGTGGGCGTGGTTCGCGGTGGCGGTGGCCGTCGCGCTGGTGGTCGCCCTGGCGCGGCTGCGGCACGCCGAGCGGATCGCCGCGTCGACGGTCGAGGCGGCCCACGCGGCGGCGCTGGCCGAGGCCCGTGCCGAGGCGCAGGCGGCGCGCCGCCGGCTCGAGGATGCGATCGACGCCCTGCCGGCGGGGTTCGAGCTCTACGACCCCGACGACCGGATGGTGCTCGCCAACCGCGTGCTGCGCGCGATGTACCCGCAGATCGCGCACCTGATGACGCAGGGCCTGACGTTCGAGCAGCTCGTGCGCGCCAACCACGCCGCCGGCGCGCTGCGCGTGCCCGGGCCGTTCGAGCCGTGGCTCGCCGAGCGCATCGCCGCCCGGCGCAACGGTGGCACGGCGCTGCTGCACCAGCTCGAAGACGGGCGCTGGATCCGCAGCCACGAGCGCCTCACCGGCGACGGCTGGCTCGTCGGCGTGCGGCTCGACGTGACCGAGCTCGTCGCCCAGCAGGCGCGCGCCGAGGCCGCCACGCGCCGGCTGCACGAAGCGATCGAGGCGCTGACCGACGGCTTCGCGCTGTACGACGCCGACGACCGCCTGGTCGTCTTCAACCGCCGCTATAGCGAGATCTACGCCGAGTCGGCGGCGGCGATCCGGGCCGGGGCGACGTTCGAGGCGATGCTGCGCTACGGCCTCGAGCGCGGGCAGTACGTCGACGCGATCGGCCGCGAGGCGGAATGGCTCGCCGCGCGGCTGCACCGCCACCGCCACCCCGGGCCGCCGGAGCTGCAGCAGCTGCCGGGCAACCGCTGGCTGCGCATCGACGAACGCGTCACCGCCGACGGCGGCATCGCCGGCGTGCGCACCGACGTCACCGAGCTCGTGCGGCGCGAGCAGGAGCTGCAGCAGCTCAATGCGCAGCTCGACGAGGCCAACGCGCGGCTGCGGCAGCTGTCCGACACCGACGACCTGACGAGCGTGGCCAACCGGCGCCAGTTCGACCGCCGGCTGGCCGAGGAATGGGCCCGCGCCGCGCGCCGAGGCACGCCGCTGGCGCTGCTGCTCGTCGACGTCGACCACTTCAAGCACTTCAACGACACCCAGGGCCACCCGGGCGGCGACGACTGCCTGCGCCGCGTCGCCGCGGCGCTTCTCGCCTGCGCGCGGCGCGCGTCGGACTTGGTCGCCCGCTACGGCGGCGAGGAGTTCGCGCTGCTGCTGCCCGATGCCGACGCCGCGCAGGCGGGCGCGCTGGCCGAGCACTGCGTTGCGCAAGTGCGGGCGCTGCGGATCGCCAACGCCGGGCCGTCGGCGGCCGGCGTGGTGACGATCAGCGTCGGCGTCGCGTGCCGCGTGCCCGTGGCGGGCGGCAACTTCGGCGAGCTGCTGCGCGACGCCGACCGCGCGCTGTACGAGGCCAAGGCGGCCGGCCGCGACCGCGTCGCCGTGGCGGCGCCGGGCTGACCGGCGCCCCGGCCTTCACGCGCTCTCACCCCGCCAGCGGCGCCGTCAGCACCTCGATGCGGCCCACGACCTCGGGCGTCAGGCGCTCGGCGACGGCGAGTGCGCCGAGGTTCTCGCGCAGCTGCTCGACGCGCGAGGCGCCGGTGATCACGCTCGACACGCGCGGGTTCCTCGTGCACCACGCGATCGCGAGCTGGGCCACGCTCGCGCCGAGCTCGGCGGCGATCTGCGCCAGGCCCGCGACGGCCTCGTTCTTCGCCGGGTCAATCAGCCCGTCGCGCAGGAACGCCAGGCTGTCCATCGCGCCGCGGCTGCCGGCCGGGATGCCGGCGCGGTACTTGCCCGTCAGCAGCCCGGAGGCGAGCGGGCTCCAGGTCGTCAGGCCCAGGCCGATGTCGTCGTACAGCCGCGCGTACTCGTGCTCGACGCGCTTGCGTTGGAACAGGTGGTACTGCGGCTGCTCGACGACGGGCTTGTGCAGGTGGTGGCGCTCGGCAACGTCCCAGGCGGCGCGGATGTCGCCCGCGCTCCACTCGCTCGTGCCCCAGTACAGAGCCTTGCCCTGCACGATCATGTCGCTCATCGCGCGCACCGTCTCCTCGATCGACGTGTGCGGGTCGGGGCGGTGGCAGTAGACGATGTCGACGTGGTCGAGGCCGAAGCGCCGCAGGCTGCCGTCGATCGCCTGCATCAGGTACTTGCGGTTGAGCGTGTCCTTGCGGTTGACGGCGTCGCCCGCGCGGTCCAGGCCCCAGAAGAACTTCGTGCTGACGACGTAGTTCAGCCGCGGCCAGCCCAGGCGCTTGAGCGCCGCACCCATGATCTCCTCGCTGCGGCCGTTGGCGTAGACCTCGGCGTTGTCGAAGAAGTTGACCCCGGCGTCGTAGGCGGCGGCCATCATCTCGACCGCGGCGTCGACGCCGAGCTGGTTGTGGTACGTCACCCACGAGCCGAGCGACAGCTCGCTCAGCTGCAGGCCGGCCTGGCCGAGGCGGCGGTAGCGCATCTGGATGACCCCCGGGGTAGCGTCGCGACGCCTTGCAGTGTCGCGCAGCGCGACGACAATGGCGCGATGGACGGTGATTCGACCGCCGAGGGCGGCGGGCTGCGGCTGGCGGTGATCGGCGCCGGCCCGGTGGGGCTGGCGCTGGCGCTGCGCGCGGCGCGCGTGCTGCCGCGCGTGCAGGTCACGCTGTTCGACGCCCGCACGGTCGAGCACGACGTCGGCCGCGACCCGCGCACGCTCGCGCTGTCGCTCGGCAGCGTGCAGCTGCTGCGGCGGCTCGACGCCTGGCCGGCGCAGGCCGCGCAGCCGATTCTCGAGGTGCACGTCTCGCAGGCGCCGCCGACGCTGCCGCTGCCGTTCGGCGAACCCGAGGTGCGCATCCGCGCCAGCGACGAGGCGGTGCCGATGCTCGGCGCGGTGCTGAGCTACGGCGCGCTGGTCGCGCCGCTGCAGCACGCCTGGCTCGAAGCCGCGGCGGCGCAGCCGCAACGGCTGCACACCCGCTTCGGCACGCCGGTGGGGGCGCTGAAGGCGCTCGACCCGCGGGCCGACGGCGCCGGCGTCGAGGTCGACGCCGGCATCGCCGAGCGGTTCGACCTCGCCGTCGTCGCCGAGGGCGGCGTGTTCGCCGGCCAGGCACGCAAGGCGATCGCCCACGATTACCGGCAGACGGCGTGGGTCGGCACCGCGACGCTCGCCGGCGCGCCGCCCGGCGTCGCGTTCGAGCGCTTCACGCGCCAGGGGCCGCTCGCCCTGCTGCCGCTGCCCGGCGACGGCGAGGCCGAGCGCCGCGCGGCGCTCGTGTGGTGCGTCGACAGCGCCGACGACCCGGTGCCCGAACTGAACGACGCCCAGCGCGTCGCGGTGCTCAACACGCTGCTGCCGGCGGCGGCCGGGCGCATCGTCGCGCTGACGCCGCTGAAGCACTTCGCGCTCGGGCTGAACGCCGAGCGCACGCTGGTGCGCGGGCGGACGGTGGCGATCGGCAATGCCGCGCAGACGCTGCACCCGGTCGCGGGACAGGGGCTCAACCTCGGACTGCGCGACGCCTACGAACTCGTCCAGGCGCTGCGCGACGTGCGCGAGCCCGCGCAACTCGACGCGGCGCTGCGCCGCGTCGAGTGGGCGCGCGCGCCAGACCGCTGGAGCATGATCGCGGTCACCGACTTCCTCGCCCGCAGCTTCACCTGGACCTGGCCCGGCCTCGGCGCCGCGCGCGGCCTGGGCCTCGCCGCGCTGCAGGCCGCCGCGCCGCTGAAGTCGCTGCTCGCCCGGCAGATGATGTTCGGCCGCCGGTGAGACGGGTTTGCTTTCGATCCGGGCGGCGTCTGGCTACGGCCCTTCGTGAACATCGACGGTTCCCTTTGGCTGGCCTGCCGAGGTTGGCGCGGCAAAGCGCCGTGCGCGCAGGCGGCGGCGCTTC
>CALIDR010000306.1 GCA_938022295.1 uncultured Burkholderiaceae bacterium | reverse complement strand
CCGGCGCCGCCGCTGCCGCCGGGGCGGCAGGCGCTGCCGGCGCGGCGGCGGCCTGGCCTTCGCCTGCGGGCGGCTTCGGCTCGGGGAAGTTGCCGCCGGCCTGGTTGACCATGTAGACGACGGCACGCCCGATCTCGTAGTCGCTGTAGGCGCCGCCGCCCTGGGCCGTCATCGCGCCCTTGCCCTTCAGCGCCGAGTTCAGCAGCGCCTCGTAGCCGGTGGCGATGCGCGGCGCCCAGGCGGCCGCGTCGCCGGACTTCGGTGCGCCGAGGGCGCCGGCGGCGTGGCAGGCCGTGCAGGCCGCCTTGTAGACCTCCTCGCCGGTGCGCGCGACCTTCGGCCCGCCGGCGATCTCGAGCACGACCCGGCCGACGGGCTGGATCCGCAGCGCGGTGGCCTGCGGCCCGAGGGCGTCGGTCCCGGCGGCCGGCCGGTCGTCGACGGCGACGTAGTTGACGAGCAGCACGATCAGCAGCACCGGCACGACGAACGCCAGGACGACCGTCCAGATCAGCTGCCGGGGCGTCTTGATCAGGCCCTCGTGCGACTCGTCGTCGGGGGCGGCGGCGGGGCGGGGTTCGCTCATAAAACCTCGGGATGACGGCAACGCCGGCCGGACGCGGGCGCGAGGCGCCACACGGCCCAGGGGCGGGAGAGGACAAACCTGGGGAGTATATCGGCGGGTTCAGAGCGCTCCGCTCGCGTGCAGACGCTCGATCGCCTCCGGCGCCACGCCCCAGTCGCGCAGCACGGCGTCGCCGTCGTGGCCGGGGGGCACCGGCGGCGTCGGCGTGGCCGCCGGCGTGCGCTCGAAGCGCGGCGCCGGCGCCGGCTGCACGACGCCGTCGATCTCGACGAACGTGCCGCGGGCGCGGTTGTGCGGGTGCGCCGGCGCCTCGTCCCAGTCGAGCACGGGGGCAAAGCAGGCATCGCTGCCTTCGAGCAGGGCGCACCACTCGTCGCGCGTGCGGGTGGCGAAGACCTCGGCCAGGCGCGCCTTCTGCTGCGGCCAGCGCGTCGCGTCGAGCTGGCGGAACTCGGCCGCGTCGAGGCCGAGGCGGGCGAGCAACTCGGCGTGGAAGGCGGGCTCGATCGCGCCGACGGCGACGTACTTGCCGTCGGCGCAGCGGTAGGTGGCGTAGAAGTGGGCGCCGCCGTCGAGCAGGTTGACGCCGCGCTCGTTGCGCCAGGCGCCCGCGGCCTTCAGGCCGTAGAACAGCGCCGACAGCAGTGCCGCGCCGTCGGTCATCGCCGCGTCGACGACCTGGCCGCGCCCGCTCGTGCGCGCCTCGTGCAGGGCGGCGAGCACGCCGAAGGCGAGCAGCATCGCGCCGCCGCCGTAGTCGCCGACGTAGTTCAGCGGCGGCACCGGCGCTTCGCCCGGGCGGCCGATCGCGTGCAGCGCGCCGCTGAGCGCGACGTAGTCGATGTCGTGGCCGGCCGCGTGGGCGAGCGGCCCGGTCTGCCCCCAGCCGGTCATGCGGCCGTAGACGAGCGCCGGCCGGCGCGCCAGGCACACCTCGGGCCCGAGGCCGAGGCGCTCCATCACGCCGGGGCGGAAGCCCTCGAACAGCACGTCGGCGCGCTCGACGAGCTCGAGCACGGCGTCGACCGCGCCCGGCTTGCGCAGGTCGATCGCGAGCGAGCGGCGCCCGCGCGCGGCGACGTCGTACTTCGGCGGCAGGCCCAGCGCGCCGACGGCGCCGGGGCGGTCGATGCGGATCACCTCGGCGCCGTGGTCGGCGAGCAGCATGGCGCAGAACGGGGCCGGCCCGAGGCCGACCATCTCGATCACCTTCAGCCCGGCGAGCGGCCCCGGCACGGCGCGTCGTCCCCTCGGCCCGAGGCTCAGGCGCGCTCGAAGATCGCGGCGATGCCCTGCCCGCCGCCGATGCACATCGTCACCAGCGCGTGGCGGTCGCCGACGCGCTGCAGTTCGTACAGCGCCTTCGTCGTGATGATCGCGCCGGTGGCGCCGATCGGGTGGCCGAGCGAGATGCCCGAGCCGTTGGGGTTCGTCTTCGCCGGGTCGAGGCCGAGCTCCTTGACGACCGCGCAGGCCTGGGCGGCGAACGCCTCGTTGCTCTCGATCACGTCGAGGTCGGCCACCTTCAGCCCGGCGCGCTCGAGCGCCTTGCGCGTGGCCGGCACCGGGCCGATGCCCATGATCGTCGGCTCGACGCCGGCGTGGGCGTAGCTGACCAGGCGCGCCATCGGCTTCAGGCCATGCGCCTTCACCGCCTCGGCGCTGGCGAGCACGACGGCACTCGCGCCGTCGTTGATGCCCGACGCGTTGCCGGCGGTGACCAACCCGTCCTTCTTGAACGCGGCGCGCATCGCGGCCAGCGTCTCCAGCGTCGTGTTCGGCTTCACGTGCTCGTCGGTGTCGAACACGACGTCGCCCTTCTTGCCCTTGGTCACCACCGGCACGATCTGCGACTTGAAGCGGCCCTCGGCGATCGCCGCGGCGGCGCGGCGGTGGCTCTCGACCGCAAGGCCGTCCATGTCGCTGCGCGTGATGCCGAACTGCTCGGCGACGTTCTCGGCCGTGAGGCCCATGTGGATCTTGTGGAACGGGTCGTGCAGCGCGCCGACCATGTAGTCCAGGATCTGCGCGTCGCCCATGCGCGTGCCCCAGCGCGCGCCGGGCATCAGGTACGCGCCGCGGCTCATCGACTCGGCGCCGGCGCCCACCGCGACCTCGCAGTCGCCGAGCAGGATCGCCTGCGCCGCCGAGACGATCGCCTGCAGGCCCGAGCCGCACAGGCGGTTGACGTTGAACGCGGGCGTCTCCTTCGGCAGGCCGGCGTTGACGGCGGCCACGCGGCTGAGGTACGCGTCGCGCGGCTCGGTCGGGATCACGGTGCCCATCGCGAGGTGTCCCACCGCGTCGGCCGGCGCACCGCTGCGCTCGAGCGCGGTCCTGACGGCCAGCGTGGCCAGGTCGGCGAGCGGCACGTCCTTCAGGCTGCCGCCGAAGGTGCCGATGGCGGTGCGGGCGGCGGCGACGACGTAGACGTCTCGGGCGGTGGGCATGGCAAGGTCTCCTGGGGTCGGTGTGGCAACGGGGAGCACAGCGTAACGCCGCCGCGCTACGGGGGCCTTACGGCCGGCGTGCCGTGCGCGCCGGCCGCCGGGCCCGCCGCGAGGGCCCCGGGTCGGCCCGATTCTCGGCCTGCCGGCCGCGGCGTAGCATGCAAAGCCCCACCGGCCCCACAGGAGACCCGCGATGGCCAGCCCCGACACCGTGTGCACGCTCGTGCCGTACTTCAAGGTCGCCGACGGCAAGATCGGCGAGTTCCGCGCGCTGTGCGACCGCTTCGTCGCCCAGACGAAGACCGAGCCCGGCTGCGTGCACTACGCGTTCTCGTTCGACGGCAACGCCGTGCACTGCCGCGAGGGCTACGACGACGCGGCGGCGGTGCTCGCACACCTGGACAACGTCGGCGCGCTGCTGCAGGAGGCGCTGAAGATCGCCGAGATCACGCGGCTGGAAGTGCACGCGCCGCCGGCCGAGCTCGACAAGCTGCGCGGCCCGCTGGCGGGGCTGAAGCCGCAGTTCTTCAGCGTCGAGCTCGGCTTCCGCCGCTGAATGGACGGGGCGCCGCGCCCGCCGCGGCCCGCAGCCACGCTCGTCGTCGTGCGCGACGCCGCGGTCGGCGTCGAGGTGCTGCTGCTGCGCCGCGCCGAGCGGGGCGACCACAACAGCGGCGCCTGGGTCTTCCCCGGCGGCCTGCTCGACGCCGCCGACCACGCCGCGCACCGCTGCTGCGACGGGCTCGACGACGCGGCGGCGAGCGCACGGCTCGGCCTGGCCGAAGGCGGCCTGGACTACCACGTCGCCGCGATCCGCGAGTGCTTCGAGGAAGCCGGGCTGCTGTTCGCCCGCCGGCCCGGCGCGGCGGCGCTGGTCGAGCTGCACGGCGAGGAGGCGCAGCGCTTGGCCGCCTGGCGCGGGCCGCTGCACCGCGGCGAGCGCACGCTCGCCGACCTGTGCGACGCCACCGGCTGGCGGCTCGCCGCCGACGAGCTCGTCTACTTCAGCCACTGGCTGACGCCGCCGCTGCGCATCAAGCGCTTCGACACCCGCTTCTTCGTCGCCCGCGCGCCGGCGGGGCAGGACTCGGCGCACGACGCCGCCGAGGTGGTCGAGCAGCGCTGGCTGCGGCCGGCCGACGCACTCGAGCGCGCCGGCGAACTGAAGCTGATGACGCCCACGCGCAAGACGCTCGAGGCGTTCGCGCGCTTCGACCGCGTCGACGCGCTGCTCGCCTGGGCGCGCCAGCCGCGCACGGTGCCGCTCGTGATGCCGATGATCGGCTGCGGCCGCGACGGCCCGCGGCCGGTGACGCCCGACGAGCCGGCGTATGCCGAGCTCGCACGGCTGGACCCGCAGTGCCACGGCCACCACAGCTACGAGATCGAGCCCGGCGTGCCGGTGCGGCTGTCGCCGCGGCTGATCCGCGTCAGCGCGGACAACGGCAGCGTGATGACGGGGCCGGGCACCAACCCCTACCTCGTCGGCGGCGGGCCCGCCAACGAGTGGGCGGTGATCGACCCCGGGCCCGACGACGACGCCCACGTGCGCGCGGTGGCCGCCGCCGCGCCGGGGCCGATCCGCTGGATCTTCGTCACCCACACCCACCTCGACCATTCACCGGCCACCGCCGCGCTGCGCGAGGCCACCGGCGCCGTCGTCCACGGCCGCCGCGCCGCCCACCCCGAGTGGCAGGACCCGGCGTTCGCGCCCGACGTCGAGCTCGCCGGCGGCGAGCGTTTCGCGCTGCACGACGACTGCACGCTGCGCGTGATCCACACCCCGGGCCACGCGTCGAACCACCTGTGCTACCTGCTCGAGCAGGAGAAGCTGCTGTTCACCGGCGACCACCTGATGCAGCAGTCCACCGTCGTCATCAACCCGCCCGACGGCGACATGGCGGCGTACCTCGCGTCGTTGCGCGCGCTGCTGGCCGAGGACCTCGAATGGCTCGCCCCCGGCCACGGGTTCCTGATGGCGCGGCCGCGCGAGGTCATCGAAGCCGTGATCGCGCACCGGCTGCGGCGCGAGGCGAAGGTCGTCGCCGCGTTGCGCGACGCCGGGCCGGCGCCGGCCGACGCGCTGCTCGCGCGCGTGTACGACGACGTGCCGCCGCGGCTGCACGGGGTGGCGCTGCGCTCGCTGAAGGCGCACCTGGCCAAGCTGCGCGACGACGGCGCGGCGGTCGAGGACGGCGCCGGCTGGCGGCTCGCCGGGGGCTGAGCGCCCCGATCAGCGCTCGTGCGCGGCGCCGAGCCGCCCCTGCGCCGCGTCGTCGTGCGGCTCGGGCGCCGCGCGCGCGAGCGCCATCCACAGCGCCAGCGTCGGCCGCCACTCGCGCGCCGGCGCCGGGCGCGCGACTTCGAGGCCGTCGGCGTGCGCGAGCAGCACGCCGTAGGCGGGCGGCACCTCGTCGGGCGCGGCGATGCCCGCCTGCAGCACGTACCAGCAGCGGCTCGCCAGTGCCGCGTAGGCACCGGCCTTGGCCGGCCGGCGCAGGTCGGCGAGCAGGTCGGCGCGGCGGACCTTGACCTCGTGCGCGACCGGCTCGACGCCGGCCTCGACCGTCGTGTGGCGGATCGAGAACACGTCGGGCCGCGCGACGACCCAGCGCCCCTCGACCGGCGCGCGCAGCGCGAGCGCGCGCCAGACGATGCGGCCCTCGCGCTGCAGCTGCGCCGCCACGCGAGCGGCGAGATGCTCGTGGTCGCCGTAGCGTGCGCGGTGGCGCTGCAGCGTGGCCGCCAGCACGCCGAGGCCGGCATCGGTCACGCGCAGCGTCTCGCGGCCGTCGGCGTCGAACACGCGCTCGAGCCAACCGGCGGCGAGCAGCTCGATCTCGACCGTGTCGCGGCACGGCCAGCCGGCCGAGCGGTAGACCTCGCGCAGCCGCCGGCGGTGGCGCTCGCCGAGCGCGGCGTCCGCCGTCATCGCGGCCCCGCTGCCCCGGAACCGGGGCCCGGAGGCGGTGTCATATGATTTGTGACCATGCTCGAGCAGCGCATCCAGCAGCAGTTCTTCGACATCGCCGACCTCGAGTATCAGTCCGCCGAAACGCTCGCCCGCCCGATCGCCGACGCCGCGCAGGCGATGCTCGGCACGATCACCGGCGGGGGCAAGCTGCTGCTGGCCGGCGACGGCGCGTCGCTCGCGATCGCGCAGGCGATGGCCGCGCAGCTGGTCGGCGGTTTCGAGCGCGACCGCCCGGGGCTGGCGGCGCTGGTGCTCGGCGCCGACGCCGCGGTGAACGCGGCGGTGACCGCCGCCGCGCCGGCGGCCGAGGCGATCGCCAAGCAGGTCCAGGCGCTCGGCGCACCGGGCGACCTCCTCGTGGCCGTGTGCGCGGCGGCCGACAGCGCGCCGCTGCGCGCCGCGATCGCCGCCGCGCGCGCGAAGGACATGACGATCGTGCTGCTCGCCCGGCGCGGCAGCGCGCTCGCGGCGGGGCTCGGCGAGACCGACGTGCTGATCGGCGTGCCGCACGAGCGCGCCGCGCGCGTGCACGAGGTGCACCTCGTCGTCGTGCACTGCCTGTGCGACGCGATCGATCTCCAACTGATGGGCGAACAGGAACCCGCATGAAGACCCACCCCCTGCGCCGCCGCGCGATCGCCGTTGCCGTGCTCGGCGCCCCGCTGTGGCTCGGCGGCTGCGCGCCGGCGCTGTTCGGCGGCGCGGCCGTCGGCACCGCGCTCGTGATCAACGACCGCCGCACCGCCGGCATCCAGCTCGAAGACCAGTCGATCGAGACCCGCGCCTCGAGCCTGGCGCGGCAGATGTTCGACGAGCGCGCGCGCGTCAGCCCGACGAGCTACAACCGCGTCGTCCTGCTGACCGGTGAGGTGCCCGCCGAGGCCGACCGCGTCGCGATCGAGCAGCAGGTCGCGCGGCTGGACAACGTGCGCTCGGTCGTCAACGAGCTCGGCGTGATGCCGCCGGCGTCGCTGTCGACGCGCTCGAACGACTCGCTGCTCACCGCCCGCGTCAAGACCGCCTTCGTCAACGCGAAGGACATCGACTCGACGGCGGTGAAGGTCGTGACGACGCGCGGCGTCGTCTACCTGATGGGCCGCGTGACCGAGCGCGAGGCCAACCGCGCGACCCAGGTCGCGCGCGGCGTGGGCGGCGTGCAGAAGGTGGTGCGCGTGTTCGAGATCATCACCGAGGACGAGCTCGCGCGCATGCGCCCGGCCTGAGGCGGCGCGCCGCCGGCGCTCAGACGATCGTCAGGTGCTCGGTGCCGGCCGCCAGGTCGGGGCTGCGCGCGCGCTGGCTGTTGAGCTTGATGTTCAGCCGCAGGTCGTTCAGCGAGTCGGCGTTGCGCAGCGCGTCCTCGTAGGTGATCATGCGCTGCTCGTAGAGGTCGAACAGCGCCTGGTCGAAGGTCTGCATGCCCAGTTCGCGGCTGCGCTTCATCAGCTCCTTGATCTCGCCGACCTCGCCCTTGAAGATCAGGTCCGACACCAGCGGCGAGTTCAGCATCACCTCGACGGCGGCGATGCGGCCCTTGCCTTCCTGGCGCGGCAGCAGCCGCTGCGAGACGATCGCCTTCAGGTTCAGCGACAGGTCCATCAGCAGCTGCGGGCGCTTGTCCTCGGGGAAGAAGTTGATGATGCGGTCCAGCGCCTGGTTGGAGCTGTTGGCGTGCAGCGTGGCCATGCACAGGTGACCGGTCTCGGCGAACGCCACCGCGTGCTCCATCGTCTCGCGGTCTCGGATCTCGCCCATCAGGATCACGTCGGGCGCCTGGCGCAGCGTGTTCTTCAGCGCGATCTCCCAGCCGTCGGTGTCGATGCCGACCTCGCGCTGGGTCACGATGCAGTTCTTGTGCGGGTGCACGAACTCCACCGGGTCCTCGATCGTGATGATGTGGCCGTACGAGTGCTCGTTGCGCCAGTCGACCATCGCCGCCAGCGACGTCGTCTTGCCCGAGCCGGTGGCGCCGACGAAGATCACGAGCCCGCGCTTGGTCATCGCGACGTCCTTCAGCACCGGCGGCAGGCCCAGGCCGTCGATCGTCGGGATGTGGGCCGGGATCGTGCGCATCACCATGCCCACGTTGCCCTGCTGGATGAAGGCGTTGACGCGGAAGCGCCCGATGCCCTGCGGCGCGATCGCGAAGTTGCACTCCTTCGTCTTCTCGAACTCGGCGGCCTGCTTGTCGTTCATCACCGAGCGCGCCAGCGCCAGCGTGTGCTGGCCCGTCAGCGGCTGCGGCGAGACCTTGGTCACCTTGCCGTCGACCTTGATCGCCGGCGGGAAGTCGGCGGTGAGGAACAGGTCCGAGCCGTTGCGCGACACCATCAGCCGCAGCAGGTCGTGGACGAACTTGGAGGCTTGATCGCGTTCCATCGTGTTTCCTTCGCTTGCGTCGCGCGACACCGCCGCGCCGCGGCCCGCTCGATCAGCCGGGGAAGTTCTCCGGCGTCTTCGCCTTGCTGCGCGCCTCGGCCGGCGAGATCACGTTGCGCCGCACCAGGTCGGCCAGGTTCTGGTCCAGCGTCTGCATGCCCGCGCTCTGGCCGGTCTGGATCGCCGAGTACATCTGCGCGATCTTGTTCTCGCGGATCAGGTTCTTGATCGCCGACGTGCCGAGCATGATCTCGTGCGCCGCGACGCGCCCCGAGCCGTCCTTGAGCTTGCACAGCGTCTGCGAGATCACCGCCACCAGCGACTCCGACAGCATCGCGCGCACCATCTCCTTCTCGGCGGCGGGGAAGACGTCGACGATGCGGTCGATCGTCTTGGCCGCGCTCGACGTGTGCAGCGTGCCGAACACCAGGTGCCCGGTCTCGGCGGCGGTCAGCGCCAGGCGGATCGTCTCCAGGTCGCGCATCTCGCCGACCAGGATCGCGTCGGGGTCCTCGCGCAGCGCGCTGCGCAGCGCGTTGGCGAAACTCAGCGTGTGCGGGCCGACCTCGCGCTGGTTGACGAGGCACTTCTTCGACTCGTGCACGAACTCGATCGGGTCCTCGACGGTCAGGATGTGGCCGTACTCGTGCTCGTTGAGGTGGTTCACCATGCCCGCCAGCGTCGTGCTCTTGCCCGAGCCGGTCGGGCCCGTCACGAGCACGAGGCCGCGCGGCTTGAGCGCCAGGTCCCCGAAGACCTTGGGCGCGTTGAGCTGCTCGAGCGTCAGGATCTTGCTCGGGATCGTGCGGAACACGGCGCCGGCGCCGCGGTTCTGGTTGAATGCGTTGACGCGAAAGCGCGCCAGGCCCTGGATCTCGAACGAGAAGTCGCACTCGAGCACTTCCTCGTAGTGCTTGCGCTGGCTGTCGTTCATGATGTCGTACACCATGTCGTGCACCTGCTTGTGCTCGAGCGGGTCGACATTGATGCGCCGCACGTCGCCGTGGACGCGGATCATCGGCGGCAGGCCGGCCGACAGGTGCAGGTCCGAAGCCTTGTTCTTGACCGAGAAGGCCAGCAGCTGCGTGATGTCCATGAAGGCGGAGGGAACCCGAACGATTATGGCGACGATATCGGCCAGGCTACAAGAAGCCCGAGGGCGGGTCGCCGCGGCGTGCGCCGCCTGCGGGCGCCCCGTGGAAAGCGTCACGTTGCTCGCGGTGAGCAAGAACTTCGGCCCCGAGGCGGTGCGCGCCGCGCACGCCGCCGGGCAGCGCGCGTTCGGCGAGAACTACGTGCAGGAGGGGCTGGCGAAGATCGCGGCGCTGGCCGACCTGCGCGCCGGGCTCGAATGGCACCTGATCGGGCCGTTGCAGAGCAACAAGACGCGCGCCGTCGCCGAGGCGTTCGACTGGGTGCACACGGTGGACCGGCCGAAGATCGCGCAGCGCCTGGCCGAGCAGCGCCCGCCGCACCTGCCGCCGCTGCAGGTGTGCCTGCAGGTCAACGTCAGCGGCGAGGCGAGCAAGAGCGGCGTCGCGCCGGCCGAGGCGCCGGCGCTCGCGCGCGCGGTGGCGGCGCTGCCGCGCGCGCGGCTCGTGCTGCGCGGACTGATGAGCATTCCCGAGCCGGTCGAGGGGTTCGAGGCGCAGCGCCGGCCGCACCGCGTGCTGCGCGAGCTGCTCGCCGCGCTGGCCGCCGAGGGGCTCGTGCTCGACACGCTGTCGAGGGGGATGAGCGCCGACCTCGAGGCGGCGATCGCCGAAGGCGCGACGATCGTGCGCGTGGGCACGGCGATCTTCGGCGCGCGCGGCTGAGCGCGGCGGCGGCATGGCATGATCTCCGCATGAGTCAGGACTACGGGCTGCCGGCGCCGGCCGCGCACGCCGGCGGCGAGCACCGGCCGCCGGCGCGCTATCTGGTGCTGATCGACGCCGGCGGCGTCACGGTGGCGCGGCTGTGCCTGGCCACGCGCGAGGCGGTGGCCGAGTTCGACGCCGGCGCCGAGGAAGTCGCGGTGATGACGCAGGGGCTCACCCCCGTGCGCGGCGCCACCGGCCCCGAGTGGGACCGCGCGCTCGAAGGCCACAGCGCAGCCGAGCGCGCGGCGGCCGAGGTCTACACGCTCGACGTCTGACCCGCGGCGCCCGGCGCCCGGGCGTGCCGGTCCCCACGAGAAGTCGTCGCCCTTCCTCCTGCCATGGCCGCCCGCATCGTCGCCTTCGTCGTCCTCGCCGTCGCGCTGTTCGCCGCCTACCTCTGGGCGATGCTGAACTGGAGCTACGCCGAGGGCGAGCGCGCCGGCTGGGTGCAGAAGCTGTCGAAGAAGGGCTGGATCTGCAAGACCTGGGAGGGCGAGCTCGCGCTCGTCTCGCTGCCCGGCAGCACGGTCGAGAAGTTC
>CALIDR010000305.1 GCA_938022295.1 uncultured Burkholderiaceae bacterium | reverse complement strand
CCCGTGCCGACCGGGTGCGCCCCTGGATCGGGCATGGTTTCTGCTAGATTGGAACGCGCCACCCGGCGTGGCGTCACGCGACCCTGCCGGGCAGCCTTTCCTCCCCCAACATTCCCCCAACCCCTGCACGAGCGTCCCGCTAGGAGATTTCTGATGGCCAAGACCGTCGCCGACGTCATGAAGATGGTGAAGGACAACGAAGTGAAGTTCGTCGACTTCCGCTTCACCGACACCCGCGGCAAGGAGCAACACGTCACCGTGCCGGTGTCGGCGTTCAGCGAAGACAAGTTCACCGACGGCCACGCGTTCGACGGCTCGTCGATCGCCGGCTGGAAGGGCATCGAGGCGTCGGACATGCTGCTGATGCCCGACCCCGCCACCGCCAACATCGACCCGTTCTTCGAGGAGCCGACGCTGTTCCTCACCTGCGACGTCATCGAGCCGGGCGACGGCAAGCCCTACGAGCGCGACCCGCGCTCGCTGGCCAAGCGCGCCGAGGCGTACATGAAGTCCTCAGGCCTCGGCGACGCCGCCTACTTCGGTCCCGAGCCCGAGTTCTTCGTCTTCGACAGCATCCACTGGCACATCGACATGTCCGGCTGCGGCGTGCGTATCGAGTCGGAGGAGGCGGCCTGGAGCACCGGCAAGGACTACGAGGGCGGCAACCGCGGCCACCGGCCGACCGTCAAGGGCGGCTACTTCCCGGTGCCCCCGATCGACAGCTTCCAGGACATGCGCTCCGAGATGTGCCTGCTGCTCGAGCAGATGGGCCTCCCGGTCGAGGTGCACCACCACGAGGTGGCCACCGCCGGCCAGATGGAGATCGGCACCAAGTTCAGCACGCTGGTGCAGCGCGCCGACTGGCTGCAGCTGCAGAAGTACATCATCCACAACGTCGCCCACGCGTACGGCAAGACCGCCACCTTCATGCCCAAGCCCATCGTCGGCGACAACGGCAGCGGCATGCACGTGCACCAGTCGGTGTGGAAGGACGGCAAGAACCTGTTCGCGGGCGACGGCTACGCGGGCCTGTCGGAGTTCGCGCTGTACTACATCGGCGGCATCATCAAGCACGCGCGGGCGCTCAACGCGATCACGAACCCCGGCACCAACAGCTACAAGCGGCTGGTGCCCGGCTTCGAGGCGCCGGTCAAGCTCGCCTACTCGTCGCGCAACCGCTCGGCGTCGATCCGCATCCCCTACGTCGCCAACCCGAAGGGCCGGCGCATCGAGTGCCGCTTCCCGGACCCCACCTGCAACCCCTACCTCGGCTTCTCGGCGATGCTGATGGCGGGCCTGGACGGCGTCGAGAACAAGATCCACCCGGGCGAGGCCGCCAGCAAGGACCTGTACCACCTGCCGCCGGAAGAGGACGCGAAGATCCCGACCGTCTGCTCGAGCCTCGACCAGGCGCTGGACTACCTCGACAAGGACCGCGCGTTCCTGACCAAGGGCGGCGTGTTCACCGACGCCTACATCGACGCCTACATCGAGCTGAAGATGGCCGAGGTCACGCGCTTCCGGATGACGACGCACCCGGTCGAGTTCGACATGTACTACAGCCTCTGACCCGGCGGGCCCACGGAACCACGGGACGGCAAAGCCCGTCCCGCGCACGAGGAAGGGACGGCGATGCCGTCCCTTTTCGCTCGCCGGCCGTGGCCGGCGGTCGGCGACAATCCCGGCGGGGCAACGCACCCCGGCACGGAGCAGCGACGATGGATCGGTTGGGATGGCGCGCGATGGCGCTGGCGTGGGCGACGGGGGTCGGCCTCGTGGCCGGCCCGCCGGCCGGCGCGCAGGGCGTCGTCTACCGCTGCCCGGGCCCGCCGGTGCTTTACACCGACGCGCTGACGCCGGCCGAGGCCCAGCAGCAGGGCTGCCGCACGATCGAGGGCGCACCGATCACGGTGATGCAGGCGCCGCGCCCGCGCGCGGCACCGGCGGCCAGCGAGCCGGCGGCCCCGGCGGTACCCTCCGCCACCGCGCCCACCGCCGCGCCGCGCCCGAGCGGCGCCCGCGTCGACCCCGACGAGCAGCGCCGCCGCGACGCCGACCGCCGAGCGATCCTCGAGGCCGAACTGCGCCGCGAGCAGCAGAAGCTCGCCGAGCTGCGGCGCGAGTACAACGACGGGCAGCCCGAGCGCCTGGGCAGCGAGCGCAACTATGCGCGCTACCAGGAGCGCGTCGCGCAGATGAAGGCCGACATCGACCGCAAGGAAACCGACATCGCCGCCATCCAGCGCGAGCTGGCCAAGCTGCCCAACTAAACCGACGCCGATGCCGCTGCCCTTCGTGCGCCTGCCCGGCCTCGGCGGCGGCGACGGCACCGCCTACGAGGCGTTCGACCTGCTGGCCACGCTGGTGGCCGTCACCCGCCCCGACGGCAAGTGCCTGTTCGCCAACGCCGCGTTCGAGAGCCTGCTCGGCCTGTCGCGGCGCGCGATCCTGCGCGGCTCGCTGCTCGACTGGGTCGTCGACCAGCAGCCGCTCGTGGACACGCTCGCCGCGGTGGCCCGCAACGACTACGCCACCGGCCGCTTCGACGCCGTGCTGCGGCGCCCGCCGGGCGCGCACCCCGAGCAGGTGCCGGTGCACGTGATCGTGAACCAGACCGACAGCCCCGACCGCGTGGTCGTCGAGATGATCGAGATCGAGCAGCAGACGCGGCTGGACCGCGAGGAGCGCGCGCTCGGCCAGGCGCAGCTGACGAAGGAGCTGATCCGCAATCTCGCCCACGAGATCAAGAACCCGCTCGGCGGCATCCGCGGCTCGGCGCAGCTGCTGGAGATGGAGCTCGGCAGCAAGGAGCTGAGCGAGTACACGCAGGTCATCGTGAAGGAGGCCGACCGCCTGCAGGCACTGGTGGACCGGCTGCTCGCCCCGCACCGGCGCCCCCACGTCGTCGGCGACGTCAACGTGCACGAGGTCTGCGAGCGCGTGCGCGCGCTGATCCTGGCCGAGTTCCCCCGCGGGCTGGCCGTCGAACGCGACTACGACATCTCGATCCCCGAGTTCCGCGGCGACCGCGAGCAGCTGATCCAGGCCGTGCTGAACATCGTGCGCAACGCCGCCGAGGCGCTGGCCGAGCGGCGCGCCGCCGGCGACGCCGTCATCTGGCTGCGCACGCGCATCGCACGCCAGGTCACGATCGGCAAGACGCGCTGGCGACTGGCACTGGAATTGCATGTCGAGGACAACGGTCCGGGGGTGCCGGAGTCGATCCGCGATCGCATCTTCTTCCCGCTGGTGTCGGGACGCGAAGGCGGGTCGGGGCTGGGCCTGCCGCTGGCGCTGACGTTCGTGCAGCAGCACGAGGGCACGATCGACTGCGACAGCGCTCCCGGCCGCACGGTGTTCAAGATCACGCTTCCGTTGCCCTGACCCCCGCCCGACCGGCCCGCCCCCGCGCATGAAACCCATCTGGGTCGTCGACGACGATCAATCGATCCGCTTCGTGCTCGAGAAGGCACTGGCCCGCGAGCACTACGAGGTGCGCTCGTTCGCCAACCCGCGCGACGTGCTGGCCGCGCTCGAGAGCGAGCAGCCGCAGGTCATGATCAGCGACATCCGGATGCCCGGCGGCTCGGGCATCGACCTGCTGGCCAAGGTCAAGGCGCGCTGGCCGGCGCTGCCGGTGATCGTGATGACCGCGTTCTCCGACCTCGACAGCGCGGTCTCGGCGTTCCAGGGCGGGGCGTTCGAGTACCTGCCCAAGCCGTTCGACGTCACGAAGGCGGTCGAGCTGATCCGCCGCGCGGTGGAGGAGAGCCTGCGCGAGGCGGTGCAGGCCGAGCGTGCGGCCGAGATGCCCGAGATGCTCGGCCAGGCGCCGGCGATGCAGGACGTGTTCCGCGCCATCGGGCGCCTGAGCCAGAGCCACGTCACGGTGCTGATCACCGGCGAGAGCGGCACCGGCAAGGAGCTCGTCGCCCGCGCGCTGCACAAGCACAGCCCGCGCGCGAACGGGCCGTTCGTCGCCATCAACACCGCCGCGATCCCGAAGGACCTGCTCGAAAGCGAGCTCTTCGGCCACGAGCGCGGCGCCTTCACCGGTGCGCAGACGATGCGCCGCGGCCGCTTCGAGCAGGCCGACGGCGGCACGCTGTTCCTCGACGAGATCGGCGACATGCCGTTCGACCTGCAGACGCGGCTGCTGCGCGTGCTGTCCGACGGCCAGTTCTACCGCGTCGGTGGCCACCAGCCGCTGAAGGCCAACGTGCGCGTGATCGCGGCCACGCACCAGAACCTCGAGGCGCGCGTCAAGCAGGGCGTGTTCCGCGAAGACCTGTTCCACCGCCTGAACGTGATCCGCCTGCGCCTGCCGGCGCTGCGCGAGCGGCGCGAGGACATCCCGATGCTCGCGCGCTTCTTCCTCGGCAAGAGCGCCAAGGAGCTCGGCGTGGAGGCCAAGCGTATCACCGACGCCGCGCTCGCCCGTCTGATGGCGTTCGACTTCCCGGGCAACGTGCGCCAGCTCGAGAACATCTGCCACTGGCTCACCGTGATGGCGCCGGCGCAGGTCATCGAAGCCAAGGACCTGCCGCCCGAACTCGCGCCGCAGGCGGCGCCCGCGGCGGCCCCGCCGCCGGCCGCGGTGGCGGTACAGGCCCCCGACGGGCCGGTGACGGCCGCGCCTGCACCGCCGCCCGCACCGGCGCCGGGGCCCGTGCCCGGGGCGGCCGTCACGGCAGAACCGGCGGGCGCCGTCCTCGCGGCGGCCGAGGTCGTCGGGCCGCCGTCGTCGACCGTGCGGCTGCCGTGGCTCGAAGACCTCGAACGCGAAGCGCGTGCCCTGCTGCAGGCCGGCTCGCCCGAGGTCTGGGACACGCTGACGCGGCAGTTCGAGGGCCGCCTGATCCAGACTGCGCTCGAGGTCACGCGGGGGCGGCGCATCGAGGCGGCGCAGAAGCTCGGCATCGGGCGCAACACGATCACGCGCAAGATCCAGGAGCTCGGCCTCGACGACTGACGGCGGCGCGCATCGGGCGCATCCCGTCGCGCCGCGGCGGTCCGCGCCGGCCACAATGCGGCCGATGCGCACCGCCTCGCACCCGGCAGTCGACGGCAGCCCCCGCCGCGGCCGGCCGGCGTGGCGGCGGGCCGTCGCGGCCCTGGCCGTGCTCGGTGCGCTCGCGCTGCCGGCGCTGCTGTGGCCGTCGCGCGTCCACGCCGAGGCGACGGTGCGGCTGCGCGTCGTCGGCGGGCTCGCGCAGACGTCGCTCTACGCCCGCCACGAGCGCCCGTTCTGGACGCAGGAACTGCCGCGCCTGAGCGGCGGTCGCGTGGCGGCCGACATCGTCGCCTTCGACGAGGCGGGGTTGAGCGGCCAGGAGATGCTGCGCCTGATCCAGACCGGCGCGGTGCCGTTCGCCACCGCGCTGCTGCCGCTGGTGGCCGTGCAGGACCCGGAGCTCGGGGCGCCGGACCTCGCCGGGCTGAACCCGGACATGGCCACGCTGCGCCGCCACGTCGAGGCGTACCGGCCGCACCTCGAGCGGCGCCTGCGCGAGCGCTGGGGCATCGAGATGCTCGCCGTCTACACCTACCCCGCGCAGGTGACGTTCTGCAACAAGCCGTTCCGCGGCCTCGCCGACCTCGCCGGGCGGCGCATCCGCACCTCGAACCTCGCGCAGTCGGACCTCGTCGAGGCGCTGGGCGCGATTCCGGTGCAGACCGCGTTCGGCGACATCGTGCCCAAGCTGCGGCGCGGCGACATCGAGTGCGCGATCACCGGCACGATGTCGGGCAACCTGATCGGCCTGCACGAAGTCACGACGCACGTGCACACGATGGCGGCGAACTGGGGCCTGTCGGTGTTCGGGGCCAACGTCGCCGCGTGGCAGGCGCTGCCGGAGGACACGCGCGCGCTGCTGCGGCGCGAGCTCGCCCGCTTCGAGCAGGCCTTGTGGACCGACGTCGACCGCGAGACCGCCGAGGGCCTGGCCTGCAACCGCGGCGCGGCCGAGTGCGTCCACGGGCGGCGCGGGCGCATGACGGTGGTGCCCGAGACGCCCGCCGACGCGCGCCGCTGGCGTGAGATCGTCGTCACGACGGTGCTGCCGCGCTGGGTGCAGCGCTGCGGCGCGCCCTGCGCGACGATGTGGAACGCGACGCTCGCCCCGGTGACGGGCATCGAGGCTCCCGAATCGCACCGATGAGCCGACCGCCGCGCGCCGTCCGCGTGATCCGGTGGGGCGTCGGCGCGTTCGTGCTGTGCGTGTTCGCCGCGGCGGCGTGGCTGCTCGCGGACCTGCAGCGGCGTGCCGAGGTGGCGGCGTGCCGCCAGGCCGAAGCGCTGGCCCGCGGGGCCGAGGTGACGCTCAATCGCCTGCTGCTGGACATCGACCTCACGCTGGCCGGACTCGAGCAGATGCCGGGGCTGCTGGCGGGGCTCGGCGGCGGCACGGCCGCGGCTCCCGCGCGCGACGCGCTGCGCGCGATCGTCGGCCAGCACCTGACGCTGCGCGAGCTGGCGCTGTTCGACGCCCGCGGCGGTCTGCTCGCCGCTGCCGACGACGCGACGGCGCGCGTCGGCGCGAACCTGCCGCTGGGCTTCCTGCCCGAGGTGCTGGCGCGGGGGCCGCCGCAGCTCGTCGTCAGCGCCCCGGCGACGCATCTGGCCAGCGGCGAGCGGGTGGTCTTTCTCGGCCGCACGGTCGGCGGCGGCCCCGGTGGCGCGGCAGTGGCGGCGGTGGCGACGGTGCCGGTGGCGCTGCTGACGACGCTGCTGACGCCCGCGGTCGAGATCGCGGGCCTGACGATCGCGCTCGAGACCGCGAGCGGGGTGCTGCTGGCCGGCGTGCCGGCCAACGATTCGCTGCTCGGCCGCCAGCGCGTCGGGCCGGACGACGGGCTGCGGCCTTCGCCCGTGCCGCGCTGGACGGCCGGCCGCATCGACGAGGGCACCGAGTGCGCCTCGACGCGGTCGACGCTGTACCCCTCGGTGCTCGTGACGGCGGGCATCGCGAGGGACGCGGTGTGGGACGGCTGGCGAGCCGAGCGTCTGGCCACGATCGGCTTCGCCGCCGTGTTCGCCGCCCTCGCGCTCGGCCTCGGGCTGCTGGCGCAGAAGGCGCTGCAGCGGCTGGCGACGGCGTCGGCGTCGGCGGTCGGCGCGCGCCAGGTGCTCGAGGAGGCGCTGGCGTCGATGGACGAGGGCTTCCTGCTGTGCGACGCAGACGACCGCGTCGTCTCGTTCAACGAGCGCTACCTGCAGCTGTTCCCCCACCAGCGCGGCGTGGCGGCGCCGGGCGTCGAATTCCGCGCGATGGTGCAGGCGGCGGCGCGGGCGATGCTGCCCGACGCCACCGAGGGCCAACGCCGGGCGTGGGTCGCCGAGCGTCTCGGCGCGCACCGCGCCGTGGGCGCCGAGTTCGAGCAGCGGCTGCCCGACGGGCGGATCGTCAGCACCGTCGAGCGCCGCACGGGCACCGGGGGCACGGTGTCGATCTACCGCGACGTCACGGCCGCGCGCGCGGCCGCACGCGAGCTCGAGCGCGCCCGCCGCGACGCCGAGGCGGCCAACGAGGCGAAGACGCGCTTCCTGGCGACGATGAGCCACGAGATCCGCACCCCGCTCAACGGCGTGCTGGGGATGAACGGGCTGCTGCTCGACACCCCGCTCGACCCCCGCCAGCGAATGTACGCCGAGACGATCCGCGCCAGCGGCGAGACGCTGCTGGCGATCATCAACGACGTGCTCGACATGGCCAAGCTCGAGGCCGGGCGGATGCGCCTGGAGCCGGCGCCGTTCGCGCCGGCGTCGCTGGTCGACGAAGTCGCCGCGCTGCTCGGCCCGCGGGCCGGCGACAAGGGCATCTGGCTCACCGTCGAGCACGACGACCCGGCGCACGCCGACGACGCGCTCGAAGGCGACGCCAGCCGGATCCGGCAGGTGCTGTTCAACCTCGTCGGCAACGCCGTCAAGTTCACCGAGCGCGGCGGTGTGACGGTGCGCACCGAGCGCCAGCCGCGCCTGGATGGCCGCGTCGACTGGACGGTGCGCGTGCGCGACACCGGCATCGGCATCGCGCCGCAGGCGCTGCCGACGCTGTTCGACCGCTTCACGCAGGCCGACGGCCGCATCGCGCGCCACTTCGGCGGCAGCGGGCTCGGGCTGGCGATCTCGCGCGAGCTGGTCACGCTGATGGGCGGGCGCATCGAGGTCGAGAGCCGCCTGGGCGAGGGCAGCGAGTTCCGGCTGCGGCTGCCCCTGAAGCCGGGGACGGCGGCGCCGGCCGCCGCCGTCCCGTCGCCGGCCGACGCGCCGGCGGCGGCGAAGCCGCTGCGCGTGCTGGTGGCCGAGGACAACCGCGTCAACCAGCTGCTGATGACGGCAATGCTCGCGCAGATGGGGCACCACGCCGACGTCGTCGCCGACGGCCGCGAGGCGGTGCGGCAGGTGCAGGAGGCGCCGTACGACGTCGTGCTGATGGACGTCCAGATGCCGGAGATGGACGGCGTGGCCGCCACCCGCGCGATCCGCCGCCTCGGCGGCACCGCGGGGCGGGTGCCGATCGTCGCCGTCTCGGCCAACGTGCTGCCCGAGCAGCAGGCGGCCTATCGCGACGCCGGCATGAACGACCTCGTGCCCAAGCCGGTCGAGCAGGCCCGGCTCGCGCAGGCGATCGCCGCGGCCACCGCCGGCGCCTGAGCGGCGCGGTGTCCGAGGTCAGTCGCCGAGCTCGACGACGACCGGCGCGTGGTCGCTCGGCCGTTCGGCCTTGCGCGGCGCCTTGTCGATCGTGCAGGCGAGCACCTGCGGCTTCAACGCCTCGCTGACGAGGACGTGGTCGATGCGCAGGCCCTGGTTCCTGCGGAACGCGAGGTTGCGGTAGTCCCACCAGGTCCAGCTCTTGGGCGGCTGGTCGAACAGGCGGAACGCATCGACGAGGCCGACCGCGAGCAGGTCGCGGAAGTGCGCCCGCTCCTCGTCGGTGCAGTGGATCTGGCCGGCCCAGGCGACGGGGTCGTGGACGTCGCGGTCCTCGGGCGCGATGTTGAAGTCGCCCATCAGCACCAGCCGCGGGTGCGCCGCCAGTTCGCTCCTGACCCAGTCGCGCAGGGCCTCGATCCAGCGCAGCTTGTAGGCGAACTTGTCGCTGCCCGGGGCCTGGCCGTTGGGGAAGTAGGCGCCGATCAGCCGCAGGTCGCCGAGGGTGCCGGCGATCACGCGCGCCTGCTCGTCATCGTGGCCGGGGATGTTGCGCACGACGTCGGCGACGTCGCCGCGGCTGAGCAGCGCGACGCCGTTGTACGTGCGCTGGCCGAACCACTGCGCGCGGTAGCCCGCGGCTTCGATCTCGGCGGCGGGGAACTTGTCGTCGGTGAGCTTGGTTTCCTGCAGCGCGATCGCGTCGACCGGGTTCGCCTGCAGCCAGGCGAGCAGCTGCGGCAGCCGCACCGCGAGCGAGTTGACGTTCCAGGTGGCGAGCTTCAAGGCCGTGGCCCGTGGCAGGAGTGAGATCGACGCGGGCAGGCGGCGTCGTGCGTGCTAGGCTGCGACTGTAGCCGGCGATGCGGCCGCCGCGCCCGCCCGGTCCCGGCCGCGGGGGCGGGGGCCGTCGGCCGGCCAGCGTTTCGAACGTCGACCGGCCGATGGCGCCGCGCGCAGGCGTCGATGGCGCGACGCCGCCGCGCGCCGCCTACAGCCGGCGGCGGAAGCGGGCCAGCGCCTGCGGCAGGGCGTGTCGCATGTGCAGTGCCAGGCCGAGGGCGGCCATCTGGTGGTCGTCGCGGCCGAGGATCGTCTCCGACAGCGGCAGGAACTCGGCTTCCTCGTACGCCGCGTGGGCCTCGTAGCGGTGCACCAGCGCCTCGACGGCCGCCGCGTCGAGCGCCGCGCCGCGGCCCTTGGCCAGGTCGGCCAGCGCGGGCTCGAGGCGGCGCCACGCCGATTCGACCTCGCGGTGCTCGCGCGTCAGGCGCTCGACGATCGCCGCCACGCGGTCGCGCTCGGCGCCGGCGGCGGCCGCCGCGAGCACGGCGGGGAACAGCTCCTTCTCCTCCTGCGCGTGATGCTCGACGATGACGTCGCGGAAGAACGCGAGCGTCGTGCCGGCGGTCTCGCGCGCCCGCGCCGCGGCGGCGGCGAGCGCGGGCAGTTCGCCGAGCACGTGCAGGTGCGCGAGGATGCCGTCGTGGCAGCGCGAGAAGCGCTGCAGCGGGTCGGGCGCGGCCGGCGGTAGCGTCTCGTTCATCGGCGTCCTCCTCTTCGGGTCAGCCCAGCGTGAGCTTCGGCAGCCAGGTCGACAGTGCCGGCACCGCGGCGATCAGCACGATGCAGGCGAGCACCGCGGCCAGGAACGGCACGGTGGCGCGGAACAGCGCCGCCATGCGGATGTCGGCGGCGACCATCGCGATGTACAGCCCGGGGCCCACCGGCGGCGTCACGAGGCCGACGACGGTGGCCACTGTGCACACGACGCCGAAGTGGATCGGGTCGATGCCGAGCCCGGCGACCACCGGCATCAGCAGCGGCACGACGACGATCAGCACGCTGATGCTCTCGAGGAACATGCCGAGCACGAGCAGCATCACGACGACGAGCCGCAGGAACGCCGTCGGCGACGTCGTCAGGCCCGACATGAACTCGACGAGCTGGTCGGGCACGCCCTGGAACGCGAGCGCCCAGCTCAGCACCGACGCCGCGGCGATGAGGCCGGTGATCGTCGCCGTGCTCAGCGCCACCGCGAGGAAGATCGGGCCGAGGTCGCGCAGCTTCAGCTCGCGGTAGAGGAAGCCGAGCACGAGCGCGATGATCGACGCCACGGCGCCCGACTCGGTGGGCGTCATCACGCCGGCCATGATGCCGACGATCACGACCAGCGGGATCAGCGCCGGCGCGAGGCCCTCGACGAGCACCTTGCCGCGGGGCCCGACCTCGTGGCCGACGCCCGAGGGCAGGCCCTTGCCGAACGCCCCCCACAGGAAGATCACCAGCGCGAGCGCGCCGACGATCAGCAGCCCGGGCACGAGGCCGGCGACGAACAGCGGCGCGATCGGCTGCACCGCGACGACGCCGTAGATGATCATCAGCATCGACGGCGGGATGATCGGCCCGAGCAGCCCGGCCGAGACCGTGACCGCGCCCGAGAAGGCGCGGTCGTAGCCCTTGCGCTCCATCTCGGGAATCATGACCTTGCTCATGACGCCGATCTGCGCCACCGCCGAGCCGAGGATCGACGCCGCCATCGCGTTGGCGAACAGGTTCGCGTACGCGAGCCCGCCCCTGAGCCCGCCGACGAGCACTTCGGCGACGGCCACCAGCCGCTGGGTCAGCCCGGCCCTGTTCATCACCTCGCCGACGAGCAGGAACAGCGGGATCGCGAGCAGGCTGTTGATCTCGAGCGCGCCGTAGAACTGGATCGGGATCGAGTCGTACAGCGCCGACAGGTCGTTGGTGAGCAGGAACGCGATCGCCCCGGCGAGGATCACGCCGACGATCGGCAGGCCCGCGAACAGCAGGCCGAAGAAGACGAGCAGCGTGATCACGGGCGCGCTCCGGCGGGCGCCAGCAGGCCCTGCAGGTGGCGCACGACCGCCGCCGCCTGGTGCAGCGCCATGCCCGCGAGGCCGATCGGCAGCACGGCGTAGCTATACCAGCGCGGCAGCTGCGTAGTGGCCGACAGCTCCAGCCGCACCTCGGGGCGCGAGATCCAGCCCCAGGCCAGCACGGCGACGAAGGCGACGATCGCCAGCATCACCAGGCCGAGCACGGCCAGCAGCGCGTGGCGCGCCCGCCCGGGCAGCGTGCGCGGCAGGAAGTCGATGTAGACGAGGTCGCCGCGGCGCGTCAGCAGCGACAGCCCCAACACGCTGGCGAAGACGAGCAGCTGCACCGAGATCTCCTCGGCCCAGAACAGCGGGGCGCTGAAGAAGTAGCGCAGCACGACCTGCGTCATCATGATCGCGGTGATGGCCGCGGTCAGCAGCACCACCACGCCGGTCTCCACCGCGGCCAGCGCGGCGTCCAGGCGTTCGACGATCGTCGTCGCGGACATCGCCTCGTCTCCTCGGTGGCGGTCGTTCGCGTGGCGGCGGGCCGGTCAGAGGCCCTGGGCCTGCTTGTGGAAGTCGGCGATCAGCCGGTTGCGGCCGATGTACTTGTCGCGCACCCCGCCGGCCACGGCCTGGAACGCCTTGGCGTCGAAGGCGACGACCTTGGCGCCGTCGGCCTTGGCCTTCTCGAGGTTGCTCGTCTCGGCGTCGATCGCCACCTTCACGCCCCAGGTCTCGGCGTCGGCGACGACCTTGCGGATCGTCGCGCGCTCGGCGTCGGTGCGCGCGTCCCACCACTTCTTCGACACCGCGATCACGCCCGGGAACGCCATGTGGTTGGTCAGCGTCAGGTGCGGCGCCTGCTGGTAGAACTTCAGGCCCACCAGCGCGTCGAGGTCGATGTCCACCGCGTCGAGCAGCTTCGTCGTCAGCGACGGCGCGACCTCCGACAGCGGCATCGCGGTGGGCGCAGCGCCGTTGGCGAGCCACCAGTCGTTGTAGACCGGGCTCTGGAAGGCGCGGATCTTCTTGCCGGCGAGGTCCTTCGGCGTCGCCACCGGCTGCAGCGACAGCACGTGGCGCATGCCGGCGAACGTGTAGCCGAGGCCGACCAGGCCGCTGGCCTGCAGGCGCTCGAGCATCTCGCGCGCGGCCGGCGTCTGCGCGGCGCGCGCCGCGTGCGCGACGTCCTTGAACACGTACGGCAGCGACCAGCCGAGCAGCGATTCCTCGCGGTTGGCCAGCCCGCCCGCGGTGAACACGGAGAACTGCACCGCGCCGGCCTGCATCAGGTTGACGACCTGCGCCTCGTTGCCGAGCTTCTGCAGCGGGCTCACGGCGATCTTCATCTTGCCGCCGGTCGCGGCGTCGAGGTCGGCGGCGATCTTTTCCGAGACCTGGTGCCACACGTGCGTCGGCGGCGTGATGTGCGCGAGCTTGAGCGCCTGGGCGCTGGCGACCTGGACGCCGGCGGCGACGAACGCGGTGACGGCGGTTAGGCGCAGGGTGCGGAGGAAGGGCTTCATCGTTGTCTCCTGGGGGTGCCGAACGGCGGCACGGTGGGTGAGGGATGGATCGAAAACCGCGGCGGTCAGGCCGCGTCGGGCTGGAAGGCGGGGGCGGCGCGCCGGAACGCGTCGAGGCGGGCGCAGGCTTCGTCGACGGCGGCGATGCGCAGCCAGCGCGAGACGTCGACCTCGAAGCGCCGCGCGCTCTCGACCTGCGGCACCAGGTACACGTCGGCCAGCGTCGGGGCGTCGCCGACGCAGAACGCGCCACGCTGCCGGTCGGCGGCGAGCAGCGCCTCGATGGCGTCGAAGCCGTCGGCGATCCAGCGGCCGCACCAGCGCTTGACCGCCGCGTCGTCGGCGCCGAAGTCGCGGCGCAGCGCCTCGAGGATGCGGCGGTTGTTGACCGGATGGATGTCGCAGCCGACGATCGCCGCCAGCGCGCGCACGCGCTGGCGCGCATCGGCGTCGGCCGGCAGCAGCGGCGGCAGGGGGTGGCGCTCCTCCAGCCACTCGAGGATGGCCGGAGTCTGCGTCAGCACGCGGCCGTCGACCTCGAGCGCGGGCACCAGGCCCTGGGGGTTCAGCGCGCGGAAGGCGTCGCCCAGGTGCTGCTCGCGCCGCAGGTCGACGGCCACGTATCCGTAGGCGATGCCCTTGAGGTTCAGCGCGATGCGCAGCCGGTGCGAGGTGCCGCTGCGGAAGAAGTTGTGCAGCTTCACGCCCGTGCTCCGCTCACGCCTGCTCGGCCGGGCCGACCGTCAGCTCGACCGTGCCCACGCCTTCGACGCGGCCGACCAGCTTGTCGCCCGGCACGACGGCGCCCACGCCTTCGGGCGTGCCGGTGTAGATCAGGTCGCCGGGCTGCAGGTGGTAGTACAGCGACAGGTCGGCGACGATCTCGCGCACGTTCCAGATCAGCTTGGACAGGTCGGTCTGCTGGCGCGTGCGGCCGTTGACTTCGAGGGCGAACTCGCCGCGCTCGAGCACGAAGCCTCGCATCGGGACGACCTCGGAGCACACCGCGCCGTGTTCGATGTCCTTGCCCAGGTCCCAAGGCCGGCCCTTCTCGCGCGCGGCGAGCTGCAGGTCGCGCCGCGTCATGTCCAGCCCGCAGGCGTAGCCGTAGACGACTTCGTGCGCGCGCTCTACCGGCACGCGGAAACCCGGCCGGCCGACGACCAGCACGAGCTCCATCTCGTAGTGGTAGTCCTTCGTCTCGGGCGGGTAGGGCACGGTGGCGCCGCTTTCCACCAGCGTCTGTGGCGACTTGGTGAAGTAGAAGGCGCGTTCGGCCGCCTTGTCGACCGGGCGCCCCATCTCGACCGCGTGGGCGTGGTAGTTGCGGCCGACGCAGAAGATGCGGTTGACCGGCGCGCGCTCGGCGCGGCCGCGCACCGGCAGCGAAGGCACGGGCGGCGGGGTCCAGAGGTAGGTGGGGTTCGACATGGGGTCTCGCGGGTGATCGGGACGATTCAGCGGCGCACTTCGTAGACGCCGAGCTTGCGGTGCAGCGGCGACTCGTCGGCGACGAAGACGAAGGCGGGCTCGGCGCCCGAGGCGTTGACGAGCGTCACCGCCTCGTAGCCCGGTGCGCAGCAGGTGTCGGCCTCGACGAGGGTGAACGCCTGGTCGACGATGCGCGCCTGCACGCTGCCTTCGACGACGTGGAAGACCTGCGCCGGCGAGCGCGCGGGCAGGCGCAGCGTCTGGCCGGGACGCAGCATCAGGGCGTGGAAGCCGAGGTTGCTTTGCGCGTCGCGGCCGGTCTCGGGGTTCACGTACGTGACCTGCACCGCCTTGAGGTCGGGCTGGCTCGACGCCAGGTCGAGCAGCGCCGCGCGCGCCTGCGCCCACGGGTAGCGCAGCATCGGGTAGGCGTCGGCGCCGCGCTCGAACAGCGGCGTGGGCACGATGCCGCCGCGCGCGTAGGCCTGGTCGCCGCGGCCGGCCTTCACCGCCTGGCGCTCGCCCTCGACGGCGTAGGAGGCTTCGGCGTAGTAGATCAGCGGCAGGTCGAGCACGTCGAGCCAGACGACCGGGTCCTGGCCGTCGTGCTCGTGCTCGTGCCACTGGCCGGTGGGCGTCAGGATCAGGTCGCCGCGCTCCATCGGGCAGCGCTCGCCGTTGACGGTGGTCGTGGCGCCGCGGCCTTCGACGATCATGCGCACGGCGTTGGGCGTGTGGCGGTGCGCCGGCGCCCACTCGCCCGGTAGCAGCAACTGCATGCCGAGGTACATCGCCGGGCTGACCTTCATGTTCTCGAGGCCGTGGCCGGGGTTGGCGAGCACGAGCACGCGGCGCTCGGCCTTCTCCATCGGCGTCAGCTCGCCGGCGCGCATCAGCAGCGGGCGCAGCGTCGCGTACGGCCAGTGGATCGGGCGCGTGGCGCGGCTCGGCACGTGCGGCGGCAGCACCGCGCGCAGGTTGGGCCACAGCGGGACGAGGTTGCGGCTGGCGAGCTCGTCGCGGTAGTCCTGCGGCAGGTCTTCAAGGCGTCCCAGGGCTTGCATCTCGGTTCTCCTTCGGTGTCCGGGTTTCGGCGGCGGGGGCGGCTCAGCCCTGCTGCAGGCAGTTCGACACGTTCCAGCCGTACAGCCACTCGAGCGCGTCGTAGAAGCGCTCCTGGCTGCGACCCTTCCACAGCGAGTTGCGCACCAGCCGCTCGACGCCGGTGGCGTGGTACAGCCGCCCCATCTCGCGGCCTGACAGCACGATGCGCGCGGTGCGGGTGATGCGGTTCTTCTGGTAGAGCTGCAGCGCGGCATCCCAGACGCGGTTCGCCACCCGCAGCGCCTTGCCGAGCGTGACGGCGTCTTCCATCGCCATGCACGCGCCCTGGGCCATGTACTGCGTCGTCGGGTGGGCGGCGTCGCCGACGATCGTCGCGCGGCCGAACACCCAGTTGTCGATCGGCTCGCGGTCGGCGGTGGCCCAGCGCTTCCAGCTCTTGGGCAGCTCGATCAGCTGGCGCGCCTTCGGGCAGATGCCCTGGAAGTAGCTCTCGACCTCTTCCTTGCTGCCGTCGGTCACGCCCCACTGCTCGGGCTGGCGGCTGTGGAACGTGACGACGACGTTGTACTGCTCGCCGCCGCGCAGCGGGTAGTGCACCAGGTGGCACTTCGGTCCGGCCCACAGGCTCGCGGCGTTCCACTTCAGGTCGTCGGGGAAGTCGGCCTTGTCGACCACCGCCCGGTAGACGACGTGGCCGGTCACGCGCGGCGGGTCGTTGACGTACTGTGCGCGCACCACCGACTTGCCGCCGTCGGCACCGATCAGCGCCTGGCCGGTCCAGCGCCTGCCGTTCTGGTCGATGGCCGTGACCGTCTTGGCGGCCTCGTCCTGCTCGATGCGCTCGACACGGGTGTTGGTGTGGAAGGTGACGAGGCCGCTTTCCTGCGCGCCTTCCAGCAGCGACAGGTGGATGTCGGCGCGGTGGATCACCGCGTACGGGTTGCCGAAGCGCCGGCGGAACGCCTCGCCGGTCTCGATGCGGCCCACCAGCGTCTCGTCGATCGCGTCGTGCATGACCATGCACTCGGTGTAGACGGCTCGCCCGCGCGCCTTGTCGCCCACGCCCAGCGCGTCGAACGCGTGGAACGCGTTGGGGCCGAGCTGGATGCCGGCGCCGATCTCGCCGATCTCGTGGGCCTGCTCGAGCACGGTCACCGTGTAGCCCTGGCGCACCAGGGCCAGCGCGGCGGCCAGCCCGCCGATGCCGCCGCCGGACACGATCACGGGAAGGTCGGGGGTCTTCGTGCTCATCGCCGTCTCCTGTCTTGGTGTGCAGATCATCAGTAAACTGACGATCAGTGTAATAGTGTCCGCGGGCAGCGGATATCCGTGGAAACCCTAGGAGGACGTCGAGGTCGCCGGAGGCGCCGTGCGCGCCCGGCTCAGCGCGGCGGCTCGAGCTGGGGCCAGCGCCCGAGCACCGTGCGCATCAGCTCGCGGCTGTCGTCGATCGCCTTGGTGCGCCAGGCGGGCGACGACGGGTAGAACATCTCGCGGTAGTCGCGCCGGATGCGTTCGCGGTCCGCCGGTGTCGCATAGCCGTGCTGGACGCCCTGGTTCTCGAGCACGGTGACGTGCAGCGACTTGAGCGCGCCGAGCGTCGTCTGGCTGTCCATCGTGCCGTACTCGAACACCGCCGGCAGGTGCACGCCGCCGCTGCGCAGCTGGCCGAGCCAGCCGGCGAAGTCGCCGGTGACGGTGTAGAAGTCGCTGCCCGAGGTCCAGTCGATCGAGCCGCCGGCGAAGACCGCTTCCAGGCCCGCGCGCACGCGGGCGTCGCGCGGCGGGTCCACCAGAACGTGCAACGTGCCGCGCGCGCCGTAGCCGGTGTGCAGGTCGATCACCATCGACAGCGGGTAGGCGTCCAGGATCGGGCGCAGCAGCGGCGCCAGCGCCTGCAGCTGCGGCTCGGGCGCCTGACCACCGAAGTAGATGCCGCGCGGCGCGTGGTACTGCCCCTGCAGCACGGCCTGCCGCAGCACCGGCATGCCGTGGCGCGCGATCATCGCCACGCCGCGCAGGTGGAACAGCCGGTTCGCGATCGACGCCGTGTCGGCCGGCCCCTGCGGGTTGACGAACGCGTCGACGAGCGCGTAGCCGGCGTTGACGGTGCGGTACAGCTCGTCGCCCGTCGACGCATTGCGGTTCAGGTCGACGTTGTGCTCGGTGACGCGGCGGTAGGTCACGAAGCCGTAGGGGTTCACAGCGTGCAGCAGCAGCACGCCGGTGTCGGCCAGCGTGCCCTCGAGCGCCTCGGCGGTCAGGAACTCGTGCATGAACAGGCGCTGCACCGCGCTGCCCACCGGCCCCTCGACGCCGTGCACGCCGCAGCTCACGACGAGCAGCCGCTTCTTCTCGCCGCCCTGCGCCGGGATGTAGAGGCCGTCGACGGTCAGGTCGGGCACGCCGCTGGCGCTCGCCACCGGGATCGCGAAGCGCTGGACGTCGCGCAGCCGCGCGGCCAGTGCGTCGCCTCGCGCGAGGAAGTCGCGCCGCGCCGTCGCGTAGTCGTCGACGAACCAGGCCAGTGCGGCCGGGTCCGCGGCCACGGGCACGTCGGCAGGGCGGTAGTGCGCGAACTGCCAGGTGCTCCAGCCGACCGCGGCCAGCAGCAACAGCAGAAGGGCGGCCAGCAGGCCGGTAATCCAACGTGACACGGGGCTTCGACGGCGTGGCGAGGCGGTGCGCACGGCTGCAGCGTATCAGCACCGCCGTCGTGCGCGCCGGCGATGCGGTCGAAGTCGTGACGACGGCTTCGCTCGACGCGACGATGCCGGCGCAACGACGTTGCGTTCGCGACCCGGGGCGTCGGATCTGCGGGGCGGCAACCGCAATGCGGTGCCGATCCAACGGCCACGCGCGGGTTCGTCGGCCACGGCGTGCCGGGGCTTGCCGCCGCCCCGGTCAGCGGCAGCCCCCCAGCCGGAGGCGTCGTGCCGACGCGCCGGCGCGCCTCGAGCGCCGTCGAACACGCCTGCCGGCGGGGCGCGGCCGCGACCGCAGCATCGGGCGCGCCACGCCGGCCCGGGCGCAGGCCGTTTCGCCGCCCGCCGCTGCCAGGATGGCTTACACCGCTCCACGCTCCTGCAGCGCGCGCAGCATCAGCGCCGCGCCGCACTGCTTCGACACGGCGCTGGCGTCGAACATGCCGTCGGCGACGAACTTGCCCGCGCGGTACAGCGTCGAGAAGCTCCACAGGTACGGCGTCGGGATGCCGCGCGAGCGGTAGCCGAAGCCGTTGTAGGCCTCGAGCAGGTACAGCAGGTGCGGCAGGCTCCAGTCGCCGACCTCGTGCAGGCGCTTGAGCATCAGCGCGTCGCGCGCGCTTTCGAGCCACGTGAACGGCGGCTCGCCGGTCGGCGGGCGGCCCTTCGGCACGCGTACGGTGCGCGCGCTCAGCGGGTCCCCGTTATGCAGGTGGGTGCCGAAATTGAAACCGCACTCCATGCCGTGCACGACGCCGATGAAGACCCACGGGATGCCCAGACTCTCGCCGAGCTGCACGTAGGTGGGCTTGAACCTGATCAGCCGCGAGACGTAGAAGTCCACGTTCGGCGCGAACTCGGGGCGCAGGTGGCAACGGTCGTAGAACGCGGCGTACTCGTCGCGCAGATCGGCGAAGGTGCGGCTCGCGATCGGGTGCGGCACGCCGTCGTCGGCGGCTGCGGCCGGTGAGGCGGCTGCCGGGGGCGGTGCAGCGGGCGCCGGCGGTGGTGTCGCGGGTTCGGCGGCCATCGCGCCGCGCGTGCGCGCAGCGGGTGCGGCGGGTACGGCCTCGTCGGGCAACGCCCCCGGCTCGAGCGGCGCCGGCGGCAGGCGCTCGGCGGCCTGCATCTCGTCCAGGCGTTCGTTCAGGCGTCCGATCGCCTGCTGGATGTCGCCGAGGAACGTGTCGAACGGCCCCATGCGCGCCGACGCGACGACGCGCTCGAGCGCGTCGGTGGCCCTTGCGACGATGCCTGCGGCCTGCAGCAGCGACGCGAGGTCGATGTCCTCGATCGCGTCGTTGAGCTGCGCCAGCGCTTCGTCGATCGCCGCCTGTTCGGCGGCGTCGGCGGTGTTCGCGCGCCGCCGCGCGAGCACGTTGCGGGCGGCGATCAGTTCGCTGCGGGTGGAGGTGGTCATGGCGGTTGGCGGAGTCGATGGGTCGAGGATGACGATCAGGGGCTGGGCATACCGCCGCTGCGCAGCACGGCCATGCTGCGCCGTACGGCCTCGGCGTCGGCGCGCAGCTGCGCCGTGCGGGCGACGAGGTCGGCCAGGCGCGAGCCGTCGGGGTGGCGTGCTGCCGCCACCGTCATGTCCCACGCATCCTGCAGGCGGTCGAGCAGCACGGCGTAGCGCGACACCAGCAGGCGCCGTGCCTCGACCTGCTCGACGGCCGTGCGCGCGGTGGCCTCCACGTCGAGTGCGCGGCGCGGGCCGGCGACGAGGACTTTGAACATCGCCGGCACCGCGTTGCGCAGCGCGGCGATCAGGTCGCTCACGATCGGCGCACCCTCGAGGATGAGCCGCCGCGCTTCGGCGGCGTTGGCTTGCCGCGCCGCGTTCTCCAGCAGCGGGCGCAGCGCCGTCAGCGCCGGCGCGAGTGCCACGGAGGCGCCGGTCAGCGCGAGCAGGCCGCTCACTTCCTGCTGCAGCGCGTCGACTTCGCCGAGCGCCTGATCGAC
>CALIDR010000304.1 GCA_938022295.1 uncultured Burkholderiaceae bacterium | reverse complement strand
GTGTGGCGGCGAGCAGCGGAGGCTCGGGGTCGGCGCGCGTGAGTGCGCTTCGTGATCGAACTCGCGGCGGTTGTCCGAGCGCAGCGACCGAAGGGAGCGTAGCGAGTTCTGCCGCGCGACCCCGGGCCGAGCAGCGCAGCGCAGTCGGCCCGCAGGGCCGGCCGCCACAGCGTGAGCCCGCAGCGGGTGCCGCCTGGCGCGACGCCACGACCGCCGCACATCGCCCCAAAAGAACCGACCTTCGCGAAGGCCCGCAATGGGCCGGTGTCTGACGCTGCTTCTACGCGATCGAACGCCGATTCACGGGAACGCGGGACGCAGCCGACTTCACTTCAATAGCTGAGCCCCATCGCGTCGCGCACGTCCTTCATCGTGCGCCGGGCGACGGTGCGCGCGCGTTCGGTGCCGATCTCGACGACCCAGTGCACGTGCTTCGGGTTGGTCAGGTAAGCCTCGGCGCGCTCGCGCCAAGGCTGCTGCTCGGCGACGATGGCGTCGATCACCGGCCGCTTGCAGTCCAGGCAGCCGATGCCGGCGCTCGTGCAGCCCTTGACGACCCAGTCCTTCGTCGCCTCGTCGCTGTAGACCTGGTGGAACTGCCACACCGGGCAGCGCTTGGGGTCGCCGGGGTCGGTGCGGCGCACGCGCGCGGGGTCGGTGGCCATGCCGCGCACCTTCTTCGCCACCTCGTCGGGCGGGTCGCGCATCAGCACGGCGTTGCCGTAACTCTTGCTCATCTTCGTGCCGTCGAGCCCCGGCAGCCGCAGCACCTCGGTGTGCAGCGCCTGCGGCTCGACGAGGATCGAGCGCCCGCTGCCGCGCAGGTGGCCAAGCAGCAGCTCGGTCTCGTCGTCGCGCCAGCCGGCGATCGTCGCCGCGGCCTTGCGCACGATGCCTTCGCCCTTGGCGAGCGCTTCGGCGCTGCCCGTCTCGCCGAACGCCTTGCGCTGGCGCTCGAAGTAACGCACGTCGTCCTTGGGCAGCTTGGCCAAGGCGGCGGCGACCTGGTCGTCGAAGTCGCTGGCGCGGCCGTAGAGGTGGTTGAAGCGGCGCGCGACCTCGCGCGTGAGCTCGACGTGTGAGGCCTGGTCCTCGCCGACCGGCACGTAGGCGGCCTTGTAGATCAGGATGTCGGCCGCCTGCAGCAGCGGGTAGCCCAGGAAGCCGTAGGTCGCGAGGTCGCGGTCCTTCAGCTTCTCGATCTGGTCCTTGTAGGTGGGCACGCGCTCGAGCCAGCCCAGCGGCGTGCCCATCGCCAGCAGCGTGAACAGCTCGGCGTGCTCGGGCAGGCGGCTCTGGATGAAGATCGTGCAGCGCTCGGGGTCGAGGCCGGCGGCGATCCAGTCGATCACCATGTCGTAGACGTGCCGCTCCATCACGTCGCGCTCTTCGTAGTGCGTCGTCAGCGCGTGCCAGTCGGCGACGAAGTAGAAGCAGTCGTACCGGTCCTGCAGCCGCACCCAGTTCTTCAGCGCCCCGTGGTAGTGGCCCAGGTGCAGCGCGCCCGTGGGACGCATGCCCGACAGCACGCGTTCGCGCGGCGCGGGGGCGGGGGAGGGCTCGGCGGTCATGCGTCGTTAAGGCGGCAATGCGAAGCCAGAGATTGTAGGCAGGCGATACCTCCCGCCGCCCCTACACTGCCCGCCGTGCAGCGCATCGTCGTCCTGATCAGCGGCCGCGGGTCGAACCTGCGGGCACTGCTGCGCGCCTGCGCGGCCGAGCGCTGGCCGGCGCGCGTCGTCGCCGTCGTCGCCGACCGGCCCGAGGCCGCGGGCCTGGACATCGCGCGCGACGCCGGCGTGCCGGCGCAGGTCGTAGACCACCGTGCCGCCGCCGACCGCGCAGCGTTCGACGCCGCGCTCGCCGCGGCGGTCGAGGCGCAGGCGCCCGACTTCGTCGTGCTCGCCGGCTTCATGCGCATCCTCGACGCCGCCTTCGTGCGCCGCTGGGACGGCCGCATGCTCAACGTCCACCCGTCGCTGCTGCCGGCGTTCCCAGGCCTGCACACGCACCGCCGGGCGCTGGAGGCCGGCTGCAAGATCGCCGGCGCCACCGTGCACTTCGTGACGCCGACGCTCGACCACGGCCCGATCGTGCTGCAGGGTGCGGTGCCGGTGCGCGCCGACGACACCGAGGAGACGCTCGCCGCGCGCGTGCTGGCCTGCGAGCACCTGATCTACCCGCGCGCGGTGCGCTGGGCCGTCGAAGGGGCGCTGCGCGTGCGCGGCGGCCGGGTGACGCACGCGGGCGGCGCGCCCCAGTGGCTGATGCTCGACGCCTGCGACGCCGCGGTCGCACCGCGCTGACCGACCGCCGATGCACCCCCGCGCGCTGTTCGACCTCGCCGCCGAGCTGCTGCGCGATGTGCTGCGCTTCGACGCCCCGGCCGACGCGGTGGTGTCGGCGTTCTTTCGCCGCCATCGCGGGCTCGGCGCGCGCGAGCGCCACGCGCTGGCCGAGACGACGTACGCCGTGCTGCGGCGGCGGCTGCGGCTGCAGCACCTGGCGCAAAGCGGCCACGGGCCGCTGGAGCGGCGCCTCGCCGCGCTCGGCTGGGCGGGCGATGCGACCGTGCTCGCGCGCGCGCTCGACGTGCCCGAGCAGGACTGGCTCGCGCGCGTGCAGGCGATCGACCCCGCGACGCTGCCCGACAAGCTGCGCCACGACCTGCCCGACTGGATCGCGCAGCCGCTGCGCGCGCGGCTGGGCGACG
>CALIDR010000303.1 GCA_938022295.1 uncultured Burkholderiaceae bacterium | reverse complement strand
GTGTTCAGCCCCGCCATCGCGTCGCGCTGGCGCTGCAGCATCGGCAGCCGCACGAGCGCCTGCACGCCGCTCATGAAGGCTCGGCCGTGGTCGAGGGTGTACTTGTCCTCCAGCGTGACGCTCTCGAGCGCCTTGCGGATCGATTCGGGCAGCGGTGCGTTCATCGGGGCGGACTCCATCGGTGAGGGTCTCGGGACGCGGACGCTCGGGCGGGCTCGTGACCCGGCGGCGTCGGATCGGCAGTGTAGGAGTCGAGTCCCGCGAAGTGGTTTCCTTTCATGCCGGCAGGGTGACGGCGGCGGAAATAATCTTTCGATGAAGTACTCGATCTCGAACCGTTCATGCCCGACTCGACCGGATCAGGGAAAACCCGCGGGCCGCAGGACGCGGACGGGGCGCTCGACCGCTACGACATCGCGATCCTGCGCGAGCTGCAGCGCGACGCCCGCCTGAGCAACGCCGAGCTCGCCACGCGCATCGGCCTGTCGGCCGCGCCGACGTGGCGGCGCGTCAAGTGGCTCGAGGCGCAGCGCTACATCACCGGCTACCGCGCCGAGCTCGACCGTCGGCGCCTCGGCCTCGGCGTGCTCGCGTTCGTGCGCGTCGACACCGAACGCGCGAGCGGCGCCGCGATGCGCGAGCTCGAGGACGCGATCCGCGCGCTGCCCGAAGTCGTCGCCTGCCACTACGTCAGCGGCAGCGGCACGTTCGAGCTGCAGGTCATGGCCACCGACCTCGACGCCTACGCGCGTTTCTCGGTCGACACGCTGCTGAACCTGCCGAACGTGAAGGACATCCACACCCGCTTCTCGCTCGGCGAGGTCAAGGCCGACCCGACGCTGCCGCTCGATCACCTCGATGCGCGGCGGCGCTGATCGGCGTCACGGCCGCGGCACGACCGCGGCGACGAACGCGCGCAGCGCCGCCTCGTAGCGGTCCAGCGGCGGCACGTGGCAGCGGCCGTCGACGAGCGCGATCGGGCGCGGCTCGCGCAGCAGCGCGTGCAGCGCCTTCGCGTGCGCCAGCGGCGTGACCGGGTCGTCGGCGCAGTGCACCTGCAGCACCGGCACCGTCACGTTCGGCGCCGCGAGGTCGGCGCGGTAGCGGTCGCGCAGCAGCCAGCCCACCGGCAGCCAGGGGTAGGCGTCGGCCGCCAACGCGAGCGCCGAGGCGAAGCTCGAATCGAGGACGAGGCCGGCGGTCTCGACCTCGGCGGCGAGCAGCACCGCCACCGTCGTGCCGAGCGACTCGCCGTAGACGACGATGCGCCGCGGCGCCACCTCGCGCGCGAGCCGCGCATACGCGGCGCGCGCGTCCTCGATCAGACCGGCTTCGGTCGGCGACCCGGTCGAGCCGCCGTAGCCGCGCCAGCTGACGGCGTACAGCCCCGCGCCGTCGGCCGTCAGGCGCGCGAAGCGCCGCGCGCGGCTGGCCAGGTGCGCGCCGTTGCCGTGCAGGTAGAGGTACATCGGCCGGGCGTCGTCGGCCGGCGCCACCCACCAGGCGGTCAGGCGTTGCCCGTCGGCGGTCGGCAGCACCTCGGCGACGGCGCGCGGCAAGCCCACCGCCGCCGGCGGCGGCAGCGGCGACGGGTCGGGTACGTACTGCAGTTGCCGCTGCAGCACGAACATCGCCGCGGCGACGAGCGCGTACGCCGCGAGTGCGACCAGCGCTGCGCGCAGCCCGCGGCGCGCGATGGAAACCCTCATCGCCGCCGCCGGCGGCGGGCGCTACCCTCGCCGCGAACCCATCGCCCGGTCCTGCCCCGATGCACGCGCCTTCGACCCCTGCCCGCGAGACCGGCATTGTGTTCCCCGCCGCGCCCGACGGCGCGCGCAGCACGACCCATGCCGGGGCGGCGATCGTCGCCGCGGCGCTGGCACCGATCGACGCCGAGGCGGCGGCCGCCGCGCGCGCCGAGCGCCACTGGCGCCGGCGCTACCCGCAGCACTTCCGCCGCCTCGTCGAAGCCGCGCTGCCGTCGGCCGACGCGGCGCTCGCGAGCGCGCGCGCCGGCCTCGACGCCGCGTGGCACACGCTGCGCTGGGCGACCGCGGGCGGCGAGATCGCGCTCGCCGACGCGATGGCGGCGCCGGACGCGCTCGGTCCCCCGCTGGCCGCGCGGCGCGTGACCGGCCGCGGCGACGCGCGCCCCGCGCCATGGGTCGTGCCGTACCGCGGCGAGGCGCTCGCCGGCGACGCGCTGCGCCGCCGCATCGACGCCTGGGCCGACGCCGGCGTGCTCGAGCCGAGCGCGGCGCAGGCGCTGCACCGCTGCGTACGTCACCCCGAGTGGTTCGACCTCGCCGACCGCCACCTCGTCCTGCTCGGCGCCGGCAGCGAAGCGGGGCCGCTGCGCTGGCTCGCGCGCTGGCGCGCGAACCTGGTCGCGGTCGACGTGCCGCGCGCCGCCACGTGGCAGCGCATCGCCGCCGTCGTCGACGCCGGCAACGCGACGCTCGTCGCCCCGGCACCCGTGCCCGCCGCCACCGCCGGCGAGCCGCTCGCCGACGCCGGCGCCGACCTGCTGCGCGACGCGCCGCGCGTGGCGGCGTGGCTGCGCGCGTTCGACCGCCGGCTCGACGTCGCCGCGCTCGCCTACGCCGACGGCGAGCGCCACGTGCGCGTCTCGCTGGCGATGGACGCGATCGTCGCCGGCGTCGCGGCCGCGCGCGCCGACACGACGCTTGCCTGGATGGCCACGCCGACCGACGTCTTCGCCGTGCCCGAGGACGCCGCGCGCGCGGCGATGGCCGCGTTCGCCGAGCGGCCAGTCGCGAGCCGCGTCGCGCAGGGCGGCCTGCGGTTGGCCGCCGGCGACCGCTTCTTCCATCCCAACGTCGAGCGCCTCGTCGACGGGCCGGCGGGCCGGCGCTACGGCATCGTCGACAGCCTCGTCATCGAGCAGGGGCCGAACTACGCGCTCGCCAAACGCCTGCAGCAGTGGCGCGCCGTCGTCGCCCGCGCGGCCGGACACCGCGTGGCGCTGCACGTCGCGCCGTCGACGACGACGGCGTCGGTGGTCCAGAACCCGGCGCTCGCGGCCGGCTTCGCCGGCGCCGACGCGTTCGGCATCGAGGTCTTCGCGCCCGAGACGACCAACGCCGTGATGGCCGCGATGTGGGTGCACGACCTGCGCTGCGACGACGCCGCGGCGAACCCCTCCGTGCCGCTGGCGCACCCGTTCGAGCTCTTCATGGCCGGCGCGATCCACGGCGGCCTGTGGCGCGGCGCGTACCTACCGCGCTCGGCGCTGCCGTTCGCCGCCGCGCTCGGCTGGGTGCGCCAGCGCGTGCGCGGCTAGCCAGAGCGGGCCGATGCACGCCGCCCCGCCCGCGCGCCACCTGCTGCTCGGCCTGCTGGTGGTCGCGATCTGGGGCAGCAACTTCGTCGTCATCAAGGCCGCGCTGGCGCACCTGCCGCCGCTGTTCATGGCGTTCCTGCGCTTCGCGCTCGCGTTCCTGCCCGCCGCGCTGCTCGTCGCGCGCCCGCCGGTGCCGTGGCCGCAGCTCGCGGCCTACGGCGTGCTGATCGGCGCCGGCCAGTTCGGGCTGCTGTTCCTCGCGATGACGGCGCACATCTCGCCCGGGCTGGCGTCGCTCGTGATCCAGACCCAGGTCTTCTTCACGATCGCGCTCGCGGCGCTGCTCGCCGGCGAGCGCGTGCACCGCCTGCAGCTCGCGGGGCTGGCGTGCGCGGCCGCGGGGCTGGTGCTGATCGGCGCGCGGGGCGACGCCAGCGCGACCCCGCTCGGCCTCGCGCTCGTGCTGCTCGCCGCGGCGAGCTGGGCGGCGGCCAACCTCGTCGGCCGGCGCGCCGGGCGCGTCGACATGCTCGGCTACATGGTCTGGTCCAGCGCCTTCGCGCTGCCGCCGCTGCTGGCGCTGTCGCTGTGGTTCGAGGGGCCGGCTGCGATCGCCGCCGGCGTGCGCGCCGCCGACGCCGCGACGTGGCTCGCCGTCGTCTGGCAGGCCGCCGGCAACACGCTGTTCGGCTACGCGGCGTGGGGCTGGCTGCTCGCGCGCCACCCGGCGGCCAGCATCGCGCCGCTGGCGCTCGGCGTGCCGGTGTTCGGCATGGCCGCGTCGGCGTGGTGGCTGCACGAGCCGCTGCCGCCGTGGAAGCTCGCCGCCGCGGCGCTGGTGCTCACCGGCCTGGCGCTGACGCTGCTGTGGCCGCGGCTGGCGGCGGCGCTGCGGGCGCCGGCAAGCGGATGAACGCCGGCGCAACGGCCG
>CALIDR010000302.1 GCA_938022295.1 uncultured Burkholderiaceae bacterium | reverse complement strand
CGGAGTGGATCGGCTTTCGCCGCGCGACGGTGGAGCGGCGCACCCGCCACCGCCTGGCCAGGGTGCTCGACCGCATCCACGTCCTCGAAGGACGGCAGCTCGTGCTGCTGAACATCGACGAGGTGATCCGCATCATCCGGGGCGCCGACGAGCCGAAGCCGGCGCTGATCGAGCGCTTCAAGCTCAGCGACCGCCAGGCCGAGGACATCCTCGAGATCCGGCTGCGCCAGCTCGCGCGGCTCGAGGCGATCCGCATCGAGCAGGAGCTGAAGGACCTGCGCGACGAGCAGAAGAGGCTCGACGAGATCCTCGGCAGCCCGGCGGCGCTGAAGCGCACGCTGATCAAGGAGATCGAGGCCGATGCGAAGCAGTTCGGCGACGAGCGGCGCACGCTGATCCAGGCCGACCGGCGCGCGGTGGCCGAAGTGAAGGTGGTCGACGAGCCGGTGACGGTCGTCGTCAGCCGCAAGGGCTGGGTGAGGGCGCTCAAGGGCCACGAGGTCGACGCTGCGACGCTCGCGTTCAAGGCCGGCGACGCGCTGTACGGCACCTTCGCGTGCCGCAGCGTCGACACGCTCGTCGTGCTCGGCAGCAACGGGCGCGCCTACAGCGTCGCGGTCGCGAACCTGCCCGGCGGGCGCGGCGACGGCGCGCCGATCACGACGCTGATCGACCTCGAGGCCGGCACGCAGCCCGTGCACTACTTCGCCGGCGCCGGCGACACGACGCTGCTGCTGGCCGGCAGCGGCGGCTTCGGGCTGCTTGCGCGGGCGGGCGACCTGCACGCGCGCCAGCGCGGCGGCAAGTCGTTCCTGAGCGTCGAGGCCGGTGAGAGCGTGCTCGCGCCGGCGGTCGTCGCCCCGACGCACGACAAGGTCGGCTGCCTCGCCGCCGACGGCCGCCTGCTCGTGTTCGGCCTCGACGAGCTGAAGCTGCAGCCCAACGGCGGGCGCGGGCTGACGCTGATGGATGTCGACGCGAAGACGCCGCTGGTGTCGGTGGCGACGTTCGCCGACCGTCTCGCCGTCCATGGCAGCGGGCGCGGCGGCAAGGCGAAGGACGAGGTGCTGCGCGGCGCGGCGTTGGCTGCGCACCACGGCAAGCGCGCGCGCAAGGGGCGCAAGGTCGAAGGCTTCGTGAAGGTTTCACGGCTCGAAGCGTGACGACCTCCCCGCTTCGCGGGGGGACACCCGGAAGGCGGGATACCGGGGCCTTCGTCGCTTCGGTACCTTCTCGCCAGCCGTCGGCAAGGGGCCGGCGGCGGCCGACGAAAGCCGACCCGATGCTGTACGCCTTGCTGCGCGCCACCTTCGCAGGCGCAATCACCGCAACTGCTCTCGCTGCCCACGCCGGCACCGTCACGCTGACGGGCTGGGCCTACGACGACTTCGGCGTCGTCAGGATGACCCATCCGACGCAGGCGGGCAAGCGGATTGCGGCACACGCCGGCGCCTTCGCGGGCCACGTCAGCGGCTTCGACGGTGCCGACGCAGGGTTCAACGGTGCCCTCGTCACCTACTGCGTCGAGCTGACGCAGAACACCGCCGGCTGGAACGTGGCGCAGGGCGGCTACTCGATCGTCGGCGGCACCGACTACTTCGGGCTCTTGCGCGCCGAGGATCTCGGCTCGTTCGTGACGTTCCTGGAGCCGCGGATCGGCGCTTCGCCCGACCCGGCGTGGCGCCTCGCCGTCGCTGGCCAGCTCGCGATCTGGAACCTCGTCTACGACACCGACGCCACGCTCGTCGGTGGCACGATGCAGGAGCATGACGGCAAGGGCGCGAAGGGCGGAGCGAATCCTCAGCCCGCGTTCCGCGTGCTCGCCGACACGCTGCTCGCCGACTGGGCGAGTTGGAAGGCTGCGGGCCACGACAGCGCGTACGACGTGTTCGTGCTCGTGCACGCGGACAAGCAGGACTACCTTCTCCTTCGCGAGCGACCGGTGCCGTCGACCTCGGTCGACGTGCCCGAGCCGGGCAGCCTCGCGCTCGTCGCCGGCGCGCTCGCCGCGGTCGGCCTCGCCCGTCGGCGGCGCGAGGCCGCGCGGGAGACCTGCCGCAGCTAGACCGGCCGCCCGAGGTCGCGCGCCGCGGGCACGCCGGGCACGCCGCTGGCGTGGTGGATCGCGCTCAGCACCGCCTGCGCGGTGACGGCGGCAGCGAGCGTGCCGAGCAGCGTCATCGGCGCTGGCGACGCCGCGACGGCGCCGGTCGCGAGCGCGAACAGCGTGTCGCCGTCGGTCATCGTGTGGCAGGGCTGGATCGTGCGCGCCAGGCCGTCGTGCGCCATCGTCGCCAGCTTGTTCGCCTGCGCCTTCGTCAGCGTCGCGTCGGTGGCGACGACGCCGATCGTCGTCGCCAGCCCCGGGCGCGCGCCGTCGGGGCGGTCGCCGCGCAGCAGCGCGTCGACGCTGCGCAGCAGGTGGCGGCCGTCGCCGGTGCGGGCGCCGGCCACCGGCTCGCCGGTGTCGGGGTCGACGACGTCGCCGAACGCGTTGACGGCCACCAGCGCGCCGACCGTGAAGCCGCCCGCCGTGGCCGAGGCGGTGCCGATGCCGCCCTTCATCGCCCGCCCGAGGCCCCACAGCTTGCCGACCGTCGCGCCGGCGCCGGCGCCGGCGTTGCCCTGCGCCGGCGCCTGCGCCGACGCGGCCTGGCACGCCGCGTAGCCGGCCGCGGCGTCGGGGCGCACGCGCGGGTCGCCGAGGCCGAGGTCGAACAGCACCGCCGCCGGCACGATCGGCACCCGCACCGGTCCGACCGCAAAGCCGTGGCCGTGCTCCTCGAGCCAGCGCATCACGCCGCCCGCGGCGTCGAGCCCGAACGCGCTGCCGCCGGTCAGCAGCACCGCGTGCACCTGGTCGACGAGGTTGTCGGGGCGCAGCAGGTCGGTCTCGCGCGTGCCGGGCGCGCCGCCGCGCACGTCCACGCCCGCGGTCGCGCCGGCCGCGCACAGCACGACGCTGCAGCCGGTGGGCCGCTGCGGATGCGTGAAGTGGCCGACCTCGATGCCGGCGACGTCGCAGATCGAGTCGGTGCGCGGGCGTGGCGTCATCGGGGTCGTCACCGCGCAGGGCCGCCGGGGCGAGGCTTCACGCGAACACGCCGGCGGTGTCCTGCATCCGCGCGCTGACTTCGCCGAGGTGGTGCAGCGTGTCGCCGAAGGTCATCTCGAGCACCGTCAGCCGCTTGAAGTAGTGGCTGGCGACGTACTCGTCGGTCACGCCGATGCCCCCGTGCAGCTGGATGCACTGCTGGCCGACGAAGCGCATGCTGTGCCCGAGCTGCACCTTGGCCTGCGACAGCGCGCGCCGGCGCACCGGCGGCGGCTCGCCGAGCTTGAGCGTGGCGTAGTAGCTCATCGAGCGGGCCAGTTCGAGCTGCATCTTGACGTCGGCGATGCGGTGGCGCAGCGCCTGGAAGCTCGCGATCGGCACGCCGAACTGCCGGCGCGTGTTCATGTACTCGACCGTGATCGCGACCAGCCGGTCCATCAGCCCGACCGCCTCGGCGCATACCGCAGCGATGCCGATGTCGACCGCGCGCTCGAGCATCGCGAACCCGTCGCGCGCGACCAGCGTGGCCGGCGTCTCGTGCAGCGTCAGCTCGGCGGCGCGCGCGCCGTCCTGCGTCGGGTAGCCGCGCACCTTCACCCCCGGCGCGTCCTTCGGCACGAGGAACAGGTGGATGCCGCTGCCACTATGCGCCGGGACCACGAACGCGTCGGCCTCGTCGCCCGCGGGCACGATGCTCTTCGCGCCCGAGACCACCCAGCCCGACGCGGTGTCGGCGGCGCAGGTGCCGACCTGGTCGATGCGGTAGCGCGCGCTGCGCTCCTGGTGGGCGAGCACGACGAGCGCCGAGCCCTCGGCGATGCGCGGCAGCCACGCGTCGCGCACGGCCGGCTCCGCGTGCGCGAGCAGGGCCGGCGCCATCAGCGCGCCCTGCGCGTACGGCGCGGGGACGAGGCCGCGGCCGAGCTCCTCGAGCACGACCATCGCCTCGACCGGGCCGAAGCCCATCCCGCCGTGGCCTTCGTCGACCGCGAGGCCGGTCAGGCCGAGCCCGGCGAGCTCGGCCCACACGTCGCGCGTGAAGCCGCCGGCCTTCGCGATCGCGTGCCGGCGCTCGAACGCGAAGTCCTTCTGCACCCAGCGCGCGACGGCGTCGCGCAGCGAGTTCTGGTCGTCGGTGAAGTCGAAGTCCATGGTCAGCTCCCGAGCACGGTCTGGGCGACGATGTTGCGCTGCACCTCGTTGCTGCCGCCGTAGATCGTCGTCTTGCGGTAGTTGAAGTACATCGCCGCCAGCGGCGCGCAGTGCGCGGCGCCCACGTAGTCGCCCTGCCAGCCGGCCTCCATCGCCTCGCGGACGAACGGCAGGCTGTAGGGGCCGGCGGCGAGCATCATCAGCTCGGTGTAGCGCTGCTGGATCTCGCTGCCGCGGATCTTCAGCAGCCCCGCGACGTCCAGGCTCTGCTTGCCGCTCGACTCGGCACTGAGCACGCGCAGCACCATCATCTCGAGCGCGACGACGTCGACTTCGAGCAGCGCGACCTGGTCGCGGAAGCGCACGTCGTCCCACACGCCTTCGGCCTTCGCGATGCGCTTCAGGCGCTCGAGCTCGCGCTTGGCGCGATTGACGTCGGCGATGTTGGTGCGCTCGTGCGCGAGCAGGTACTTGGCGTAGGTCCAGCCCTTGTTCTCCTCGCCGACGAGGTTCTCCACCGGCACCTCGACGTTGTCGAAGAACACCTCGTTGACCTCGGGCTCGCCGTCGAGCAGGACGATCGGCTTGACGGTGATGCCCGGGCTCTTCATGTCGATCAGCAGGAAGCTGATGCCCGTCTGCGGCTTGCCTTCGGTCGACGTGCGCACGAGGCAGAAGATCCACTCGCCGTACTGGCCGAGCGTCGTCCACGTCTTCTGGCCGTTGACGACGTAGACGTCGCCGCGGCGCTCGGCGCGCGTCTTCAGGCTCGCCAGGTCGCTGCCCGCGCCCGGCTCGCTGTAGCCCTGGCTCCACCAGACCTCGCCGCTGGCGATGCCGGGCAGGAAGCGCTTCTGCTGCTCGGGCGTGCCGAAGGCCATGATCACCGGGGCCACCATCACCGGGCCGAACGGCACGACGCGCGGCGCGCCGGCGAGCGCGCATTCCTCCTCGAACAGGTGGCGCTGCACCGCGTTCCAGCCCGGCCCGCCGAAGGCCTTCGGCCAGCCCCAGCCGAGCCAGCCCTTCTTGCCGAGGATCTTGGCCCAGCGCTGCATGTCGTCGCGGCTCAGGCGCAGCGCGTGGTGCACCTTGTGGCTGATGTCGGGCGGCAGGTTCTCGGCCACCCACTGCCGCACTTCCTGGCGGAAGGCCTCTTCCTGCGGCGTGAAGTTCAGGTCCATTGGCGTGTCTCCGGGCGTGCAGCGGTCTTTGTAGCACGCCCGTTCGCGGCCGCCTTGTCCCTGCCGCGACAGGGGGCCGGCTGCCGATAATCGGGCCCGATGTTCGACGCCGTGCGAGCCGCCGACACCGCCGCCGCGCTGCGCCACGGCGGGCGCGACGTGCTGTCGCTCGCGCTGCTGCGCACGCGCAACCGCACGCTGCAGTGGCTGGCCGCGTTCGAGCGCGCCGGCGACGGGCCGCCGCCGGACCGCGCCCGCTTCAGCCCGGCGCACTGGCTCGCCGGGCACGCCGGCTGGCACCAGGAGTACTGGATCGCGCGCCACGTGCAGCGCGGCCGCGGCGCGCGGGCCGATGCCGGCGGCGTGCGGCTGGCCTCGATCGAGCCGCAGGCCGACCGCTGGTGGGACCCGGCGCAGACCACGCCCGCCGAGCGCTGGGCGCTGGACCTGCCCGCGGGCGACGCGGTGCGCGCGTGGCTCGCGCAGACGCTCGAGACCACGCTCGACCTGCTCGCCCACGCCGGCGACGGCGACGACGACCTGCACGCGTTCCGCGCCGCGTTGCACCACGAGGCCAACCTCGACGAGGCGTTCGCCGAGCTCGCCCAGGCCTGCGACCTGCCGCCGGCGGCGACGGGCGATCTGCGCCCGCCGCCGCCGCTGCGCGCCGCGCGCGCGCCGATCGGCCTGCCGGCGCGCCGCTGGCGCCTCGGGACCGAGCGCGGCGGCTTCGTGCCGCCGACCGAGCCGCGGGCGCACGACGTGACGCTGCCCGAGTTCGAGATCGACGCCGAGGCGGTGAGCTGGGGGCAGTTCGCCGAGTTCGTCGAGGACGGCGGCTACGACGACCGCCGCTGGTGGAGCGATGCCGGCTGGGCGTGGCTGCAGGCGCACGTGGCCACGCACGGGCCGCGCTGCCCGCGTTACGTCGAGCAGATCCGCCGCGGCGTCGCGCTGCGCGAGCAGGGGCGCCTGCACCGCGCGCCTCCGCTGCAGGCGGCGCGCCACGTGACCGCGCACGAGGCCGATGCGTGGTGCCGCTGGGCCGGGCGCCGGCTGCCCACCGAAGGCGAGTGGGAGTGCGCGGCCGCCGCCGCCACCGGCCGCGGCTTCGTCTGGGGCGACGTGTGGGAGTGGGTGGCCGGCAGCGCCCGTTCGCTGCCCGGTCACGACGGCTCAGCGCCCAGCGGCGCGCGCGTGCTGCGCGGCGCGTCGTGGCTCACCGCGCCGCTGCTGCGCCACCCGAAGGCGCGGCGCTTCGCTGCGCCCGACGCCGACGAGGC
>CALIDR010000301.1 GCA_938022295.1 uncultured Burkholderiaceae bacterium | reverse complement strand
GCCCTCGGAGAGGTTGCGGCCCTTGACCTCCATCTCCTTGACCTCGGAGCCGGGGAAGGCGCTGCCGATGCTCTTCTTGATCGCTTCGGCGGTCGGCTCGCCGATCAGCATGCCGTAGTTGCGCCGGATGTAGTTGATGATGGCCTCATCGAACTTGTCGCCACCGACGCGCACGCTGCCCTTGTAGACCATGCCGCCGAGCGAGATCACGCCGACCTCGGTCGTGCCGCCGCCGATGTCGACGACCATCGAGCCCGAGGCCTCGCTCACCGGCAGCCCGGCGCCGATCGCCGCGGCCATCGGCTCCTCGATCAGGTAGACCTCGCTCGCGCCGGCGCCGAGCGCCGACTCGCGGATCGCGCGCCGCTCGACCTGCGTCGAGCCGCAGGGCACGCAGATGATGATCCGCGGGCTCGGCTTCATCATCGAGCGCGGGTGGACCATCTTGATGAACTGCTTGAGCATCTGCTCGGTGACCGTGAAGTCGGCGATCACGCCGTCCTTCATCGGCCGGATGGCCTCGATGTTGCCGGGCACCTTGCCGAGCATCGCCTTGGCCTCGGTGCCCACGGCCTGGATCGTCTTCTTGCCGTTGGGGCCGCCCTCGTGGCGGATCGCGACCACCGAAGGCTCGTCGAGCACGATGCCCTTGCCGCGCACGTAGATCAGGGTGTTGGCGGTGCCGAGGTCGATGGCGAGGTCCGTCGAGAAATAGCGACGAAAGGATTCGAACATGGGTGGCGCGGGGGCGGTGCGAGGCGCGGCGGGCGCTCAGCGGGCTGCAGCAGCCGCGGCGATGGGGGTCGACGGCATCGCGGAATGGGGCGAGGTCAGCGGTCTCGGAACGGCGGTCGCGGCCGGGGCGCGACGGACAGAAAAAAAGCCCGCCGGGCACACCCTGTGCGGGACCGCGTGGCCACCGTGTGCCGGCTGGCTTCCGACAAGCGCGAGATAATAACCCACGGTCCGCGAGGCCGGCCCCCGGGGCCGGCGGCGACGCGGGCCCGTGCGCCGAACGCCCCTTCCGATGGCCCTGACCCCCGACGACGTCGACCGCATCGCGCACCTGGCGCGGCTGGAACTGCGCCCCGACGAGCGCGCGGCGATGCTGCAGCAGCTCAACGGCTTCTTCTCGATCGTCGAGCGCATGGGCGCCGTCGACACCTCGGGCGTCGAGCCGCTGTACACGCCGCTGTCGGCGGTGCAGGCGGTGGCGCTGCGGCTGCGCGACGACGTCGTCACCGAAGGCGACGAACGCGAAGCCAACCAGCGCAGCGCGCCGGCCGTCGAGGACGGCCTGTACCTGGTGCCGAAGGTCATCGAATGAGTGTGCAGGAGCTGCACCGGCTCGGCGTCGCCGACCTGGGCCGCGCGCTCGCGCGTCGCGAGGTGTCGAGCGTCGAGCTGACGCGCCATCTGCTGGCGCGCATCGACGCGCAGGCGCACCTCGGCGCGTTCCTCGCCCGCGACGCCGAGCGCGCGCTGGGCGCCGCCCGCGACGCCGACGCGCGCATCGCGCGCGGCGAGGCCACGCCGCTGACCGGCGTGCCGGTCGCGCACAAGGACGTCTTCGTGACCCGCGACTGGCCGAGCACCGCCGGCTCGCGCATGCTCGCCGGCTACGCGAGCCCGTTCGACGCCACCGTCGTCGCGCGCCTGGGCGCCGGCGAGCCCGGCGGCGCCCCCGGCGCCGGCATGGTCACGCTCGGCAAGCTCAACTGCGACGAGTTCGCGATGGGCTCGGCCAACGAGAACTCGGCCTGGGGCCCGGTGCGCAACCCCTGGGACGCCGCGCGCGTGCCCGGCGGGTCGTCCGGCGGCTCGGCGGCGGCGGTGGCCGCGCGGCTGCTGCCGGCGGCCACCGGCACCGACACCGGGGGGTCGATCCGCCAGCCGGCCAGCTTCTGCGGCGTCACCGGCATCAAGCCGACCTACGGCGTGTGCTCGCGCTACGGGATGATCGCCTTCGCCTCCAGCCTGGACCAGGCCGGCGTGTTCGCGCGCAGCGCCGAGGACTGCGCGCTCGTGCTGTCGGCGATGAGCGGGTTCGACGCGCGCGACTCGACGAGCGCCGAGCGGCCACCGCAGGACTTCCACGCCCAGATGCTCGCCGCGCGCGAGGGTGCCGCCTCGGCGCGGCCGCTGGCGGGGCTGCGCATCGGGCTGCCGCGCGAGTTCTTCCCGGCCGCGCTCGCCGCCGACGTCGGCGACGCGGTGCGCGCCGCACTCGCCGAGTTCGAGCGGCTCGGCGCGACGCTGGTGGACGTCAGCCTGCCGCGCACCGAGCTCTCGATCCCCGTCTACTACATCATCGCCCCGGCCGAGGCGAGCTCGAACCTGTCGCGCTTCGACGGCGTGCGCTACGGCCACCGCGCCGCGGCCTACGACGACCTGCTGGACATGTACAAGAAGACGCGCGCCGAGGGGTTCGGGCCCGAGGTCAAGCGCCGCATCATGATCGGCACCTACGTGCTCTCGCACGGCTACTACGACGCCTACTACCTGCAGGCGCAGAAGCTGCGCCGCATGATCGCCGACGACTTCCGCGCGTGCTTCGCGCGCTGCGACCTCATCGCGGGCCCGGTGGCGCCCACGGTGGCATGGCGCCTCGGGGAACAGGCCGACGATCCGGTCAAGGCGTACCTGGCCGACATCTTCACGCTGCCGGCGAGCCTTGCGGGGCTGCCGGGCATGAGCGTGCCCGCCGGCTTCGGCGCCCACGGCCTGCCGGTGGGGCTGCAGCTCGTGGGCAACCATTTCGCCGAAGGCGCGCTGCTGCACGCGGCGCACGCGTTCCAGCAGGCGACCGACTTCCACCGCCGCGAGCCCGGGGAGCGGCAAGCGTGAGCGCCCCGCCGCTGATCCGCGGCTACGAGGTCGTGATCGGCCTGGAGACGCACGCCCAGCTGTCGACGGCGAGCAAGATCTTCAGCGGCGCGTCGACGCGCTTCGGCGCGGCGCCGAACACGCAGGCGTGTGCGGTCGACCTCGCGTTGCCGGGCACGCTGCCGGTGCTCAACCGCGGCGCGGTGGAGCGCGCGATCCGCTTCGGCGTCGCGGTGGGCGCGCGCATCGCGCCGCTGTCGATCTTCGCGCGCAAGAACTACTTCTACCCCGACCTGCCGAAAGGCTACCAGATCAGCCAGTACGAGATCCCGGTCGTGCAGGGCGGCGCCGTCGAGTTCGTGCTGAACGGCCAGCCCCGTCGCGTGCGGCTGACCCGCGCGCACCTCGAGGAGGACGCGGGCAAGAGCCTGCACGAGGACTTCCACGGCCTCACGGGCATCGACCTCAACCGCGCCGGCACGCCGCTGCTGGAGATCGTCTCCGAGCCCGACATGCGCTCGAGCGCCGAGGCGGCCGAGTACGCGCGCGCGCTGCACGCGCTGGTGGTGTGGCTCGACATCTGCGACGGCAACATGCAGGAGGGGTCGTTCCGCTGCGACGCCAACGTCAGCGTGCGCAGGCCCGGGCAGCCGCTCGGCACGCGGCGCGAGATCAAGAACCTCAACAGCTTCCGCTTCCTGCAGCAGGCGATCGACTTCGAGGTGCAGTGGCAGATCGACCGCCTTGAGGACGGCCTCGCGATCGAGCAGGCCACCGTGTTGTTCGACCCCGCCAGCGGCGAGACTCGCGCGATGCGCACGAAGGAAGACGCGCACGACTACCGCTACTTCCCCGACCCCGACCTGCCGCCGCTCGTGATCGCGCCCGAGTGGGTCGAGCGCGTGCGGGCCGGCATGCCCGAGCTGCCGGCGGCGATGGCCGAGCGGTTCCGGCGCGACGACGGCCTCGCGCCCGACGCCGCCGCCGTGATGACGCAGAGCCTCGCCTTCGCGCGCTACTACGAAGCTGCACGCGACGCCTGCGCCCAGCCGAAGCTGGTCGCCAACTGGCTGATGGGCGAGGTGAGCAAGCGGCTCAACGCCGAGGGGCGCGGCATCGCCGACGCGCCGGTGGGCCCGGCAATGCTCGCAGCGCTGCTCGGCCGCGTGGCCGACGGGACGATATCGAACAACGCCGCGCGCCAGGTGTTCGACGCGCTGTGGTGCGGCGAAGGCCCCGACGTCGACGCCGTGATCGAGGCCAAGGGCCTGCGCCAAATGAACGACGACGCGGCGCTGCAGGCGATCGTCGACGACGTGATCGCGGCGAACCCGAAATCGGTCGACGAGTACCGCGCCGGCAAGGACAAGGCGTTCAACGCCCTCGTCGGCCAGGTCATGAAGGCGAGCCGGGGCAAGGCCAATCCGGCGCAGGTGAACGAACTGCTGCGCCGGCGGCTCGCCGGCGGCTGACGGGTCGGGGGGCGGACGCGCGCCGCGTCAGCGCGCCGGCTCGGGCTTGCCGTTGCGCACTTCGATCGCCACCGGCACCGCGGCCGACGGCGTCGGGCCGAGCGAGCCGGGGGCCGCGCCCGCCCACAGGCGCCGCAGGCGTTCGAGCTCGGCGTCGTAGATGCGGTTGATGCGGTCGATCTCGGCCTGGTGGGCGCGCATCGCGTCGTGCTGCGCGCGGGCCGACGCCTCGTTGGCCTCGATCAGGTGGCGCAGGTATTCGGGCAGCGAGCGGCCGACGTAGAACTCGGTCTCGGCGTCCAGCGGTTCGCGTTCGCGCTGCAGGTCTGCCAGCCGCTTCTCGGTCGAACGCATCGCGACCAGCACCGGCTCGAGCGCGGCGTCGCGCGCGCGGCGGTGCGCCGCCTCGTCGGGGTAGCGGTAGACGAGGTTGCGGTCGCGGCGGATCGCGTCGAGCTGCGCCTGGCGCTGCTGCGCGAGGCGCCGCTGCTCGGCTTCCTGCAGCGCGAGCTCCTCGGCGGTGGGGGTCGGCGGCACGACGCGGCGCAGCGACCCGTCGCGGTTGAGCACGCGCTGCTCGGTGCCGCGGCACTCGGCGATCGGGCGGTCGGAGGTGAGCTTGCGGCCGTCGGGCAGCGTGCAGGTGTAGATGCCGGGCTGGGCGGGCGGCGCCTGCGCCAGCGCCGGCAGCGCGATCGCGACGGCGCCCAGCAGCCCGAGCGCCCGCGGCAGGCGACGCGGGCGCCGGTTCGCGGCGGGGCGGTCGACGACGTTCACTCAGACTCCGTAGCGGTCGCGATAGGCTGCCACCGACACTGCGTGCCGCGCCAGCGCGGGGTCGCTGGTCGATGCCAGATAGTGCAGCAGGTCGGCGAGGGTCGCAATCGCGACGACGGCTAGTTTGAGCTCCGACGTGACGAACTGGACTGCCGAATACGGCAGTTCGGCGCCGTCAGTTGACGTCGCGCGTTCCTGGCGGTCGAGCGCGATCGCCACCCCGCACGGCGTGCCGCCGGCCTCTTCGATCAGCGCCACCGACTCGCGCACCGAGGTGCCGGCGGAGATCACGTCGTCGACGATCAGCACGCGGCCGCGCACCGGTGCGCCGACGAGCCGGCCGCCCTCGCCGTGGTCCTTCGCCTCCTTGCGGTTGTAGGCGAACGGCCGGTTGTGCCCGAGGCGCGCGAGCTCGATCGCGACCGCCGCGGCGAGCGTGATGCCCTTGTACGCCGGCCCGAACAGGACGTCGAAGCGCAGGCCGCTGGCGACCAGGCGCCGTGCATAGAATCCCGCAAGACGGCCCAGCTTGGCGCCGTCGTCGAACAGGCCGGCGTTGAAGAAGTACGGCGACAGCCGCCCGGCCTTCGTCTTGAATTCCCCGAAGCGCAGCACGCCGGCCTCGACCGCGAAGCGGACGAAGTCCTGGGCGAGCGGATCGGTGCGGGCGGGGGCTGCAGGGGTCACGGTGGGATTTCGGCTCGTCACGCTCAATCTGAACGGCATCCGCTCGGCGGTGGGCAAGGGGTTTCTCGCCTGGGCCGAATCCGAAGACTTCGATTGTATGGGGGTGCAGGAAATCAAGGCCCAGTCCGACGATGTGAGCGGCCGCTTCGATCAGATCGCCGGCCGCCAGGGCCACTTTCACTTCGCGGCGAAGAAGGGTTATGCCGGCGTGGGGTTGTACGCGCGGCAGGCGCCCAGCGCCGTGATCACCGGCTTCGGCAGCGACGAGTTCGACGCCGAGGGCCGCTACGTCGAGTGCCGCTTCGACACCGCCAGCCGCAAGTTCAGCGTGATCAGCTGCTACTTTCCGAGCGGCTCGAGCGGGCCGGACCGCCAGGAGGCCAAATACCGGTTCCTCGCCCAGATCGAGCCGCACCTGCGGCGGCTGAAGGCCGAGCGCGAATTCGTGCTCGTCGGCGACGTCAACATCGCGCACCGCGAGATCGACCTCAAGAACTGGCGCAGCAACCAGAAGAACAGCGGCTTCCTGCCCGAAGAGCGCGCGTGGCTGACGTCGCTGCTCGACGACGTGGGCCTCGTCGACGTGTTCCGCCGGCTGAACCCGCGCCCCGAGCAGTACACGTGGTGGAGCAACCGCGGCAAGGCGTGGGCGAAGAACGTGGGCTGGCGGCTCGACTATCACCTCGCGACACCGGCCATCGCGGCCGCCGCGCGGCGCGAACACATCTACTTGGCGCAGCGCTTTTCCGATCACGCGCCGCTGACGATCGAGTACGACTTCGACTTGTAAGGCCATATTTGCAAATGCGAATCGTTCGCATATAGTACCGCTTCGGCAGGCAGTGCGGCGGCCTTCGCGCCGCGCCGGCCGATGCTGGAGCTCCGATGCGCGACCGATTCCCGCTCCCCCCACTGCCGGACGACGAGGACGACGCCGCCCGCCCCGCGGCGCCTGCCCCGGCAGGTGCACCACCCGCCGGGCCGCTCGAGCCGATCCTCGGCGGCACCCTCGCGCTGCTGACGTTCTACGCCCGCACGCCGCACCTGGCCGCAGCCGACAAGATCGCCCGCAACCTGGCGCTGATCGCGCGCCACCCCGATGCCGGTGCGGGGCTGCAGACGGTGTGCACGCGCCTCTTTCTCGACTGGCTCGGCCGCTAGGCGACCGACGACGAGCCGCCCGATCGGCAACGGCGCCCGGTGCACGCGGCGCCTGGCGGCATGCAGTGAGCACGGCCCCGCCGGTGCGGCCGTCGCCGGTGGCGGATCGAACCCGCTCAGGCCGTCTGCATCAAGCGGGCGTCGGCGAGTCCGGCGTGGCGGGCGCGCCACTGCGCGCACCATGCCGGCAGGTCGGCAGGCAGCATCGGCGCGCCGATCGCGTCGCCCTGCGCCTCGTCGCAGCCCCAGTCCGGCAGCCGCGCGCGGACGGCGTCGTCGTCGACGCCATCGGCGAGCACGCGCCAGCCGAGCGCATTTCCCGCCCGCGCCGCCGCGCGCACGGCGCGTGCGGCCACGTCGTCGTCGTGCGCCGCGGCGAGCCACGCCGGCGCGAGCGTCAGCGCCTCGAACGGCAGGCCGGCGAGCCGGTCGAGCCGCGCGCCGGCGCTGCCGAAGCCCGCCAGCGCGAGCCGGAAGCCGGCGGCCGCCAGCCGGAACAGCAGCGCGTCGGCCGCGGGGCCGACGGCGGCCCACACGGCTTCGGGGACGTCCAGGCAGAACGCCTGCGCCGGCACGCGGCGGCAGGCGAGCACCGCCGCCAGGCGCGCCGGCAGGTCGGCGTCGCGCAGGTCGTCGCCGGCCAGCGTGACGGCGATGCGCAGCGGTGCGCCGCTGCCGCGCAGGTACTCCCAGTGCCGCGCGGCCTCGTCGAACGTCCACAGCGCGAGCCGCCAGCCGTCGGCCACTGGCGGCAGGGTCGCGGTGGCGTCCGACGCGCCTTGCGCCGCGGAACGCGGCCAGACCGCGAGCGCCTGGGCGCCGACGATGCCGGTGTCGGCGACCGCGACTCGCGGCTGCAGGTGCAGCACCGGTTTGTCGCGCAGCATTCCAACCGGCGCCGGTGCCTGCGGCCGCTCGGCATCCGCGGCGCGCAGCGCGTCGGGCTTCGGGCCCTCGGGGGCGACCGGCGTGAGCGGGGAATCGCGGCGCACGCCGAACAGCGCGCTCACCGCGCGCGCCACGCGCGAGGGCTCGATGACGAAGGGGCGCGCGCTCACCGGACGCGTCCGAGGGGGGGCGCCAGCGGCGTGGTCATGCGCACCGCGGATCGCGGGCGGCGACGGGGCGGCAGCCAGGTCGGCAGGCAGGCGGCGAGGAGGCGGGCGCACAGCACGGTGACCGATGTATCGGCCTCGCCGCGGGCGTCTTGAGGCCCGCGCGCCTAGGCTTCGGCGCTGCCCGCGTGGCCGATCACGCCGCCGCCGAGGCAGACGTCGCCGTCGTAGACGACGGCCGACTGCCCAGGCGCCACCGCCCACTGCGGCGCGTCGAACCGCAACGAGAAGCCGCCGCCGTGGGGCTCGAGGCGGCACGCGGCGTCGGCTTGCCGATAGCGTGTCTTGGCGGCGTAGCGGCCCGCCGGCGGCGGCACGCCGGCGATCCAGCTCGCGTCGTCGGCGACGAGCGCCGACGACAGCAGCCACGGGTGCTCGTGGCCCTGGACGACGACGAGGCGGTTGCGCGCCAGGTCCTTGCGCGCGACGTACCAGGGCGCATGGACCCCGGCGCCATGCGCCGCCCCGCGCTCCTTGACGCCACCGATGCCCAGGCCCTGGCGCTGGCCGATCGTGTAGAAGCTCAGCCCCACGTGGCGCCCGAGCGTGCGCCCGCGGTCGTCGACGATGTCGCCCGGCGCGTGGCTCAGGTAGCGCTGCAGGAACTCGCGGAACGGCCGCTCGCCGATGAAGCAGATGCCGGTCGAGTCCTTCTTC
>CALIDR010000300.1 GCA_938022295.1 uncultured Burkholderiaceae bacterium | reverse complement strand
CTCGCGCCACGGCGGCACGCCGCACGCCATGAAGAAGGCGAGCGACGCCTCGTCCATCCAGCGCGAGAAGTTCGGGAAGAAGACGATGCCGGCGGGGTCGCAGTCGCCGAAGTGGACGTCGACGCGGTGGACGTGGGTTTTGCTCATGATGCGTCCACATTCTCGACCAGCAGGGCGATCCCCTGCCCGCCGCCGATGCACGCCGACGCGACGCCCCAGCGCGCGCCGATCTCCTTCAGCTGCCGCGCGACGGTGATCGTCAGCCGCACGCCGGTGGCGGCGAGCGGATGGCCGAGCGCGATCGCGCCGCCCTTGACGTTCAGCCGCCCGAGGTCCAGCCCGATCTCGCGCGCCACCGCCAGCGTCTGCGCGCCCTGCGCCTCGTTGATCTCGAAGCGTGCGATGTCCGCCAGGCGCAGCCCGCAGCCGTCGAGCAGGCAGCGGATCGCCGGCGCCGGGCCGATGCCCATGATCTCGGGCGGCACGCCGACGACCGCCGCGGCGGCGACGCGCGCCAGCGGCTGGCGGCCGAAGCGCGCGAGCGCATCGCGATGGCCGACCAGCGCGGCCGCGGCGCCGTCGGTCAGCGCCGAGCTGTTGCCGGCGGTCTGCACGCCGCCGGGGAACACGGGGCGCAGCTTCGCCAGCACCTCGGGCGGTGTGGGCCGCGGGTGGGTGTCGCGGTCGGCCACGGTCGCCTTGCCGGCAAGCTGCAACCGCCGCGGGCGGTAGCCTTCGAGCTCGAACGTCTGGTCGGCCACCGGCGCGATCTCGCCGTCGAACCAGCCGGCCTGCTGCGCCGCGACCGCCTTCGCGAACGACGCCGCCGCGAAGGCGTCGACGTCCTCGCGCGTGATGCCGTATCGCTGCGCCAGGTTCTCCGCCGTCTGGATCATCGAGACGGCGGCGGCGGGGTCGGTCAGCGCCTCCCACAGGTAGTCCTTGAAGCCGACCGGCGCCCCGAGGCGGAAGCCGCCGCGGTGGTCGAACGCGGCGATCGGGTTGCGCGTCATCGACTCGGTGCCGACGACGAGCGCCAGCCGCGCGACGCCGGCGGCGATCTGCTCGCCGGCCTGGCGGAACAGCTCGAAGCCGGTGCCGCAGATGCGCTGGCACATCAGCGCCGGCACCTCGAGCGGCACGCCGGCGTACAGGCCGACGTGGCGCGGCACGTAGAACTGGTCGAAGCCGCCGGGCGCCATGTTGCCGGCGAGCACCGAGTCGACCTCGCTCGGCGCGACGCCGGTGCGTGCGAACACCGCCTTGGCGGCGGCGATGCCGAGGTCGATCGGATTGGCGTCGGCGAACGCGCCGAGGTGGTCGACCATCGGCGTGCGCACGCCGTCGAGCAGGTACACCTCGTCGAACGACTGGAACGGGCCCCGGCTCATCGTCAGCGCTCCTTGCCCACCTTGCCGACGCGCTTGGCGAGGAAGTCGCGCACGCGCCGTTTGGCCGCCTCGTCGCCCTGCGCGATCGCCGACATCAGCGACTCGACGAACAGGCCGTCGGCCTGCGCCATCTGCGCAATGCGCGGCAGCGCCTGCGTCACCGCGTAGTTCGACAGCGGCGCGTTGGCGGCCACCTTGCGCGCGAGCTCGAATGCCTTCGCGAGCCCCTCGCCGTTGCCGACGAGGTAGTTCGTCAGACCCGCGGCCTGGCCTTCGGCGGCGTCGAGCACGCGGCCGGTGAGCATCATGTCGGTCATGCGCGCGACGCCGATCAGGCGCGGGATGCGCGCCGAGCCGCTGCCGCCGACGAAGATGCCGCGCTGGCCCTCGGGCAGCGCGTAGAACGCGCTCGCCTCGGCCACGCGCAGGTGCGCGGTGGCCGCGAGCTCGAGCCCGCCGCCGACGACGGCACCGTGCAGCACCGCGATCACCGGCACCGGACCGAACTGGATCTGGTCGAACGCGGCGTGCCACAGCCGCGAGTGGAAGATGCCTTCGGCGACGCTCTGCTCGGTGACTTCCGACAGGTCGAGCCCCGCGCTGAAGTGCCCGCCTTCGCCGCTGATCACGACGACGCGCGCGTCGGCTGGGAGGTTCACGAACGCGGTGTGCAGCTGGCGCACCATCGCTTCGCTCATCGCGTTGCGCTTGTCGGGCCGGTTCAGCCGCAGGTGGACGACGGGGCCGGCGGTCTCGACCTTCAGCAGCGGCAGGTCAGCGAGCAGGCCAGTCGCGGGGCGGTATTCGAGGGGTTCGGTGGGCATGGCGGGGATGGCGTTCAGGACGGGAACACGACGCCGGGGCCGCCGGCGTAGAGCGCCGCGACGTCGGCGGCGCGGCGCGCGAGCACGGCACGCTGGTTGAGGTAGCCCTTGTCGGTGATCTCGCCGGCGTCGGCGTTCGGCGGCTCGGCGAGCACGAGCGCGCGCGCCGGCGCCTGCGACGAGCCGCCGCCTTCGGCGCGCAGCCGCGCCAGCGCCTGCGCGACGTGGCGCTCGAGCACGTCGGGCGGCAGCTGCGCCGCCTGCGGCGTCGGGAACACGAGCACGCCGATCTCGTGGCGGTCGTGGCCGGTGATCACGACATCCTGCGCGTACGGCGCGAGCGCCGAGACGACACGAACCCGCAGCGTGCCGACCGACACCCAGGTGCCGGTCGTCAGCTTGAAGTCCTCGGCGACGCGGCCGTCGAACACGACGCCGCGCTCGGGGTGCGCAGGATCGGCGAGGTAGCCGGCGTCGCCGATGCAGTAGTAGCCCTCGGCGTCGAACGCCTGCGCGGTGAGCTGCGGCGCGTCGCGGTAGCCGGGGAACACGCTGACGCCGCGCACGCGCATCTCGAGCTTCTGACCATTGGGGACGAACTTCAGCTCCAGCCCCGGCAGCACGCCGCCGATGACGCCGGCGCGTTCGAGCCGCCAGTGCGCGCTCGTGATCGCGGGCGACGTCTCGGTCGAGCCCCACGACGTCGTCAGCCACACCGGCTCGCCGCGCACGCGCTGCGCGAGCGCCTGCAGCCGGTCCCAGGTCGCCTGCGGCAGCGCCGCGCCGGCGTAGAACACGACACGCAGCCGCTCGAACACGCGGCGCGCGAGCTGCTCGTCGGCTTCGAGCAGCGGCAGCGCGATGTCGAAGCCGCGCGGCAGGTTGAACCAGATCGTCGGCTGCACCTCGGCGAGGTTGGCCACCGACCGCTCGACGAGCCCCGGCGCCGGGCGTCCCTCGTCGACCACCAGCGTGCCGCCGTTGCGCAGCACCATGTTCAGGTTGTGGTTGCCGCCGAACGTGTGGCTCCACGGCAGCCAGTCGACGAGCACCGGCTTCTCGTGGCCGAGGAAGCGCCAGGCCTGCGCGATCGACTGCTGGTTCGCGCACAGCATGCGGTGCGTGTTGATGACGACCTTCGGGTGCCCGGTCGAGCCCGAGGTCAGCAGGTACTTGGCGTGGGTGTCGGGCGTGATCGCCTCGAACGCGTCCATCACCGCCGGGCCTTCGGGCGTGGCGGCGAGCTGCCCGAACGCGCGCGCGCCGGGCACCGTGTCGGCGCCGCGGCTGAACACGACGACGGCGCGTTGCCCGCTGCTGGCGATCGCCGGGCCGTAGACGGCGGCGTCGCTCGCGTAGATCAGCGCCGGCCCGAGCGTGTTCAGGATGCCGTGGATCTTCGTGT
>CALIDR010000299.1 GCA_938022295.1 uncultured Burkholderiaceae bacterium | reverse complement strand
GCCCGTATCGGCCACGACGGGGCTGTTATGCTGCACTGCAGCAATCACAGGGCGCCGACGCTTTGCGTGCCCGGCGCCCTATCGGCAGACGATGGCCATGGCACCGAAGACGATCGACCTCGCGCTTCAAGGCGGCGGCGCGCATGGCGCGCTGACCTGGGGCGTGCTCGACCGGCTGCTCGAGGAGCCGGGGCTGCATATCGAGGCCGTCAGCGGCACCAGCGCCGGGGCGATGAATGCCGTCGTGATGGCCGACGGCCTGCAGGCCGGTGGCCCAGCCGCGGCGCGCGAGGCGCTGGCGCGGTTCTGGCGCGGCGTCAGCGACGCCGCCTTGGCCAGCCCGATCCAGCGCGACCTGTGGTCGCGCCTGACCGGGCGCTGGAGCCTCGACACCTCCCCGGCCTACCTGTTCTTCGATCACCTGACGCGCGTGTTCTCGCCGTACGAGCTGAACCCGCTGAACCTGAACCCGCTGCGCGACCTCGTCGCCGAGATGGTCGACTTCGGCCGCGTCAACGCCTGCAGCGCGCTGCGCCTGTTCGTCACCGCGACCAACGTGCGCACCGGGCGTCCGCGGGTGTTCCGGCAAGGCGAGCTCACGGTCGACACAGTGATGGCGTCGGCCGCGCTGCCGTTCATGTTCCAGGCCGTCGAGATCGGCAGCGAGGCGTACTGGGACGGCGGCTACATGGGCAACCCGGCGCTGTTCCCGCTCGTCGACGAGTGCCAGGGGCGCGACCTCGTGCTGGTGCAGATCAACCCCTTCTACCGCCCGGAGTTGCCGCGCACCGGGCGCGAGATCGTCAACCGCCTCAACGAGATCACGTTCAACGCCAGCCTCGTGAAGGAACTGCGCGCGATCCAGCTGCTGCGCGAGCTGATCGACGCGCGCGGCCTCGCCCACGAGGGGTTCCGCCAGATGCGCCTGCACCGCATCCACGGCGACGAGGACCTGCTCGCGCTCGAAGCGTCGAGCAAGCTCAACGCCGAGTGGGCTTATCTCACGCACCTGCGCGACCTCGGCCGCCAGCGCACCGACCACTGGCTGCGCCGGCACCGCGCCGACCTCGGCGAACGCTCGACGTTCGAGCTCGGCTGGCTGCTCGAGGACAGCCTGCGCCCGCCGCAGCCCGAGCCGCTGCCCCCGCGTGCGGCGCCGGCCAGGCGGCGCGCTGCGGCGAAGACGCGGCCGGTCCGCCGGCGTCCGAAGGGGTGAGGCCGTGACGGGCCTCGTCGGCGTCGTCGCGGCGCTCGCGCTGCTGATCTGGTTCGCCTACCGCGGCGTCAGCGTGCTGCTGCTGGCGCCCGCGATGGCGCTGCTGGCGGCCGCGTTCGCGGCCGGCGTGCCGCTGCTGGCGACCTACACGCAGGTCTTCATGACGGCGGCCGGCGGGTTCGTCGTCTCGTTCTTCCCGCTGTTCCTGCTCGGTGCCGTGTTCGGCAAGCTGATGGACGCCAGCGGCGCCGCCGAGGCGATCGCGCAGGGCATCGTGCGCCGGCTGGGCGCGCAGCGTGCGATCCTCGCCGTCGTGCTCGCCTGCGCGCTGCTGACCTACGGCGGCGTGTCGCTGTTCGTCGTCGCGTTCGCGGTCTACCCGATCGCCGCGGCGCTGTTCCGCCAGGCGGACATCCCGAAGCGCCTCGTGCCGGCGACGATCGCACTCGGCGCCTTCACGTTCACGATGACGGCGCTGCCCGGCACGCCGGCGATCCAGAACGCGATCCCGATGCCGTACTTCGGCACCACGCCGTTCGCCGCGCCCGGGCTCGGCGTGATCGCGGCGCTGGTGATGTTCGGCTGCGGCCAGTGGTGGCTGTCGCGCCAGGCCGCGCGCGCCCGCGCCGCCGGCGAGGGGTACGGCGTGCACGACGAGCGCGGCCCCGCCGCCGCGCGCGGCTTCGACAAGGACCAGCGCGAACGCGCCGCCGGCGAAGGCTTCGACGTCGCGTTGATCGAGCCCCATCCGGCCGCCGTGCCGCCGCCGGGCTTCGCGCTCGCGCTGTCGCCCATCGTGCTCGTGATCGCGCTGAACTACGCCTTCAGCACCCACGTGATCCCGGACTGGGACCTGTCGTACCTCGCCGAGCCGCGCTACGGCGGCGTCGCGCCCTCGAGCGTGCTCGGCGTGTGGTCGATCATCCTGTCGCTGGCGATCGCGATCGCATGGCTCACCGCGTTCGGCCACCGGCGGCTGGCGAGCCTGCGGCAGACGCTCGACGACGGCGCGAACGCCGCCGTGCTGCCGATCTTCAACACCGCGAGCCTGGTCGGCTTCGGCGCCGTGATCGCCGCGCTGCCGGCGTTCGAGCTGATCCGCGCCGCGGTCGACCAGCTCGGCGCCGCCAACCCGCTGGTGTCGCTGGCGCTCGCCGTCAACGTGCTGGCCGGCATCACCGGCTCGGCCTCGGGCGGCATGAGCATCGCGCTGCAGGCGCTCGGTGCCGACTACCTCGCCGCGGCCACCCGGCTCGGCATCGATCCCGCGCTGCTGCACCGCGTGACGACGGTGGCCACCGGGGGGCTGGACAGCCTGCCGCACAACGGCGCCGTCGTCACGCTGCTCGCGATCTGCGGCCTGACGCACCGCCAGGCGTACAAGGACATCTTCATGGTCGCCGTCGTGTTCCCGATCGCGGCGCTGGTGCTGCTGGTGGTGCTCGGCACCACGTTCGGCGCATTCTGAAGCGCCGCGCTCAGCGCATCTTCACCGCGGTGCCGCTGGCCACGACCATCAGCATCCCGTTCTTCTCGCCGAGCACCTCGTAGTCGAAATCGACGCCGACCACGCCGTCGGCGCCGAGCTTGCGCGCGGCGTCGATCATGTCGTCGACGGCGGCGTCGCGCGCGCCCGACAGCGCGCGCTCGTAGCCGCCGGCGCGGCCGCCGACGACGTCGCGCACCGACGAGAACAGGTCGCGGAAGATGTTGGCGCCGATGATCGCCTCGCCGTGCACGACGCCGAGGTACTTCGCGACGCGCGCGGCGTCGCCGTCGGGCACGACGGTGGCGAGGAAGAAGCCGCCGTCGTTCTTCGAGAACCAGCCCATCGCCGTCTCCTTCGGGAATCGTGAAGCGAAGACGTTAGCCGCCCCGCGCGCCCGGCGCGGGACGAGGGGTCATCGCGGCACCTGATTAGCGAGCAAGCTCAGCAGTGCGCAGCCAGTGCTCTGGCGACGGCGGAGCGGCCAGCAGGCTTTGCAGCAGGCGAGGCAGGATGTTTTTCATGTCGAAGCGGCGATTGAAGCGGAACTGGAACTCGGCGAGGTAGCGGTGCGCGTACTTGGCGAAGTCGAAGGCGTGGTAAGTCCCGGTGATGGCGGTCTTCAGGTTGCCCAGCAGCGTGTTGACGGCCTTGAACTGCGGCAGTTTCATGCTGGCCTTGCCCCCGCCGGTGACGATGCGCTCGTGCTGGGCGCCCACGCGCGTGGTCTCGCGAAAGCA
>CALIDR010000298.1 GCA_938022295.1 uncultured Burkholderiaceae bacterium | reverse complement strand
GTTCGGCGCCGGGCCACGGGCGCGAGTAGCGCAGGGCAGCCAGCGCGCAGCGCTGGCCGCCGAGGTGAAGCGCCGCCGCCCGCGCGCACGGCGCTTTGCCGCGCCAACCTACGCAGGCCACTCAAAGCGAACGGTCAATGTAGGCAGAGGGCCGAAATCAGCCCTTCACGAAGCGAACACAAAGGCGCATCAGTGCCGCAGCTCGCGGCGCAGGATCTTGCCGACGTTGCTCTTGGGCAGGTCGTCGCGGAACTCGATGTACTTCGGCCGCTTGTAGGCGGTGAAGTTGTCGCGGCAGTACTTGGCCACGTCCTCCTCGGTCAGCGTCGGGTCGCGCTTGACGACGAACAGCTTCACCGCCTCGCCCGACTTCTCGTCGGGCACGCCGACCGCGGCGCACTCGAGCACGCCGGGCATCAGGGCCACGACCTGCTCGATCTCGTTGGGGTAGACGTTGAAGCCCGACACCAGGATCATGTCCTTCTTCCGGTCGACGATGCGGATGTAGCCGCGCTCGTCCATCACGCCGACGTCCCCGCTCTTGAAGTAGCCGTCGGGCGTCATGACCTTGGCCGTCTCGTCGGGCCGGTTCCAGTAGCCGGCCATCACCTGCGGGCCCTTGATGCAGATCTCGCCCGGGGTGCCGAACGGCACGTCGCGGCCGTCGTCGTCGCGGATCGCGATGTCGGTGGACGGGATCGGCAGCCCGATCGTGCCGGTGAACTCGCGCTTGTCGAGGCGGTTGCTGGTGGCCACGGGCGACGTCTCCGACAGGCCGCAGCCCTCGACGACCGGGCAGCCGGTGACCTTGAGCCACTTGGCCGCGGTGGCCGCCTGCACCGCCATGCCGCCGCCGTTGGAGACGACGAGCTCGCTGAAGTCCAGGCGCGCGAAGTCGGGGTCGTTGGCCAGCGCGTTGAACAGCGTGTTGACGGCCGGGAACATGTTGACCTTGTACTTGCCGAGCGTCTTCACGAGCCCGGGGATGTCCCGCGGGTTCGGGATCAGCAGGTTCATGCAGCCCATGCGCGCGCCCATGAAGTAGCAGATCGTCAGCGCGAAGATGTGGTACAGCGGCAGCGCGCACACGATCGTCAGCTGCTTGTGGCCGACGGTGTCGAGCACCGGCTTGAACCAGGCCTCGGTCTGCAGGATGTTGGCCACGACGTTGCGGTGCGTCAGCGTCGCGCCCTTGGACACCCCCGTCGTGCCGCCGGTGTACTGCAGGAACGCGACGTCGTCGCCGGTCAGGTCGGGGCGCCGGAGCGTCATCCGCGTGCCCAGCGCCACCGCCATGTTGAACCGCACGACGGTGCGCCCCTCGCCCAGCGGCAGGCGGAACTCGGGCACCATCTTCTTCAGGTGGCGCACCGCGAAGTTGACGAAGTTGCCCTTCCAGAAGCCGAGCAGGTCGCCCATCGCGGCGAGCACGACGTGGCGCACCGGCGTGTTCCCGATCGCCTCCTCCAGCGTGGCGGCGAAGTTCTCGAGCACGACGATCGCCTGCGCGCCCGAGTCCTTGAGCTGGTGCTCGAGCTCGCGCGGCGTGTAGAGGGGGTTGACGTTGACGACGGTGTAGCCGGCGCGCAGCACGGCGGCGATCGCGACCATGTACTGGGGCAGGTTGGGCATCATCAGCGCGACGCGCGCGCCGCGCTCGAGGCCGAGCGACTGCAGGTACGCGCCCAGCGCCTGCGACAGGTCGTCGATCGTGCGGTAGCGCAGCCGCACGTCCATGCAGGCGCAGGCGTCGCGCGACGCGTACTGGCGAAACGCCAGCTCGAGCACGTCGACCAGCGTCGTGCGCGGGTCGACCGTCACCTCCGCCGGGACCCCCGGTGGGTAGTGCTTCAGCCATGGGCGGCGGTCGCGCGCGGCGGCGCTCGGCGTGCGGGCGGGGCTGGCAACGGGGGTGTCCATGGTCACTCCAGGCGGCGGGGGCGTAGACGGGATGCGGGCGGGGGTCGCGAGAGAGGCTGCCGCGCGGCGCGCGATCGTCGCCGCTGCGGCGCGTGGCGCGCTACGGTAGTTGCCCGAGCGGGTCGCCGGCCGCCGACACCGTGGCATCAGTGGCGGCGAACAGGCGGTCGGCGAGTTCGGTCTCGCGCCGCACGATCAGCGCGAGGAACGACTGCGCGCCGCGCATCTCGCGGAAGGTGTCGAAACCCGACTCGAGGAACTGCTGCAACGCTTCCAGGCGCGCCAGCCGTGCCGGGCCGCGCATCATGCGCAGACTGTGACGCAGCAGCGGGTTGCGTGTGTAGACGTCGAGGTCTAGTCCGACGCGGTGCATCAGCTCGATCTGGCGCCGGCGCTCGTGCGGCCGCCCGGTGCGCTGCCACGCCTGGACGTAGGCGGCGCGGTCGAGCGCGCGCGCGCCGAGGTGGCGCGCCATCTCGGTGTCGAGCTCTTCCGACAGCGCGTGCAGCGCGGCCAGGTGCGCCACCGTGTCGATCACCTCGCGCGGGAACAGCCGCACCAGGCCCGGCACGATGCGCGCGAACTGGGCGTCGCGGCGCGTGAAGTCGTGCGGGCCGTACAGCTCCTCGAGGAAGAAGCGCGCCGCCGCCCGGTAGCGCGGATCGGCGAGCAGGTCGGCGTAGGTCGTCTCGAAGCGCTTCTGCTGGTACGCCTTCAGGGCGACGACGGCGGCGTCGAGCGCCGGGTCGGCGGCGCGCGCGCGGCGCTCGGTCTCGACCCGCTTCAGGTCGGCGAGGATCGCGTCGCCCGTGGGATGCATCGGCCGGATTCGAAGTGGTGGGCCGCCCCCATCGGCGGCGGCGCCAATGATGCAACACTCGCTGCCGATGCAGCGGCACATCCGGGGCGGGCAAGGCTTGGTCGGCGAGGCGACCGCATCGCGGCGGCTTGCCGTGCGCCGTGCCGCGCCCCCGATCGCGACGGCCTGACGCGATGTCGGCCGCGCGCATGCAGCAGGTGCTGGTCGGCGTGCTCGGCGCCGTCGCGCTCGCCTGGGTCGGCGTCGCACTCGCGCACGACCGCCCGGGCTGGGCGCTGCTCGGGCTGCTCGTGCCGGCGTTCGGTCACGGCGTGGTGCTCGGCGCCGAGTTCGTGCTCGTGGCCGCCGTCAACCGCGGCGACCCGGCGCCGCGCGCGGGCGCGGCCGACCTCTTGCGCGCCTGGCTCGGCGAGACGTGGGCCGCGCTCGTCGTCTTCGGCTGGCGGCAGCCGTTCCGCTCGCGCGCCGAGCCCGACCACCTGCCGGCCGGCGCGCGCGGGCGGCGCGGGGTGCTGCTGGTGCATGGCTTCGTCTGCAACCGCGGGCTGTGGAGCCCGTGGCTGCGGCGCCTGCGCGCGGCCGGCGTGCCTTGCGTGGCGGTCGACCTCGAGCCGGTGCTCGGCCGCATCGAGAACTATGCGGCCACCGTCGACGCCGGCGTGCGGCGGCTCACGCAGGCCACCGGCGTGGCGCCGCTCGTCGTCGCGCACAGCATGGGCGGGCTCGCGGTTCGCGAGTGGCTCGCCCAGGCAGGCGGCCGGTGCCCGGTGCATGCCGTGATCACGATCGGCACCCCGCACGGCGGCACCTGGCTCGGCCGGCTGGCCTTCAGCCCCAACGGCCGCCAGATGCAGCTCGGCAGCGCGTGGCTGCGCGAGCTCGAGCGGCGCGAGCCGCCGCCCGGGCGCCGGCCGCCGTTCGTCTGCTTCTACGGCCACTGCGACAACATCGTGTTTCCGGCCAGCACCGCGACGCGCCCGGGGGCCGACAACCGCCACCGGCGCGCCTGCGGGCACGTCGCGATGGCTTACGACGACGCCGTCTTCGCCGAGGCGGTGCGCCGGCTGGCCGAGCCGTCGGCGCCACCGGCGGCGCCGTCGTCGGAGACCTGAGCGCGGCGGCCGGCCTCGGCCAGCGTCACGCCGGCGACCGCGAACAGCAGCGCCGCCACCGCCCGCAGCACGAACTGCGGCTCGCCGAGCAGCGCGTCGAGCGCGAGCACGCCGGCACACAGCGCGAGCGCCATCGCGCCGAGCAGGACCAAGGTGATGCGGGTCGACCACTGCCAGTCCATCGCTGCCCCCGGGTGACGGTGTGGCAGCCACTATGGGCGGCGGCCCCGCGGCGCGCCATCGCCCCGGTTGGGGCCCCCGAAAGGGGGCGCCCGGTGCGGCTCAGCGCGCGGCGTCGGGGGCCACCGGCGCCACCGGGGCCAGCGGCCCGAACGCGGCGGCGCGCTTGTCCTTCCACGCCGCGATCGCGGTGGACATCTCGCCGAGGTCGAAGATCGCGCTTTGCAGCAGCGTCATCTGCGCCAGCGCGTCGGCGGTGGCGTGGTCGCGCGCGTAGTTCAGCGCCCTCTTGCTGCCGGCGATCGCGAGCGGGCTCTTGGCCGCGATCTCGAGCGCGAGCCGCTGCGCGTGATCGTGCAGCGCCGCGGCGTCGGGCAGCACGGCGTTCACCAAGCCGACGGCAAGCGCGCGCTCGGCCGTCAGCCGCTCGCCGGTGTAGGCCATTTGGCGCGCGACGCCCTCGGGCACGATCTTGGGCAGCCGCTGCAGCGAGCCGACGTCGGCGGCCATGCCGATGTGGATCTCCTGCACGGTGAAGAACGCGTCGGCGCTGCACACGCGGATGTCGCACGCGGCGGCGAGGTCGAGCCCGGCGCCCACGCACCCGCCCTGCACGGCGCAGATCACCGGGAAGCGCGCGTCGTCGAGCACGTCGAAGCACGCCATCAGCCGCCGCAGCGAATCCTGGAACGCCAGGCGCTTGCGCGCGTCGCCGGTGTCGAGCATCGGCAGCGCGCTCGCGAAGACCTCCAGCGCCATGCCGGCGCAGAAGTGCCTGCCGGTCGACCGGATCACGAGCACGCGCGTGCGCCCCTCGTCCGACAGCCGCTGCACGTCGTCGCGCAGCGCGGTGAAGAACGCCGGCGCGACGGTGTTCAGCCGCTCGGGGCGGTTGAACTCGAGGGTGGCCACGCCCGAGGCGTCGTCGAGCGCGAGCGAGAAGAAGTCGTTGGCCATCGGAGTCTCCAGCGGTGACGGGGCCGCAGTGTGCCCGTGATCCAATGCCGCCCGATGCAAGACCATCGGCGCACCGCCGACGGCCGGCGGCTCGTGCTGCGGCGCTGGCCGTGCGCGCAGCCGCGCGGGGCGGTGCTGATCGTGCACGGCCTGAGCGAGCACGCCGGGCGCTACGCCCACGTCGCCGCGGCGCTGAACGCCGCCGGCTGGACGGTGCTCGGCCACGACCAGCGCGGCCACGGCGCGAGCGACGGCGCACGCGGCGTGATCGGCACCGACGACGGCCTGCTCGCCGACCTGGCGCTCGTCGTCGACGCCGTGCGCGCCGAGTGGCCGGGGCGGCCGCTCGTCCTGCTCGGCGACAGCATGGGCGGCGCGGTGGCCGCGCGCTTCGTCGCCGAGGCGCTGCAGCCGCAGCCGGCGCCGTGGTCGCGCGCGGTCGACGGGCTCGTGCTCGTCGCCCCCGCGCTGGCGGCCCGGATGACGCGCTGGCAGGCGCTGCAGCTCGCGGTGATGCGGCGCCTGGCGCCCGACGTGGCGGTGAAGAGCGGCCTCGATGCGACCCTGCTGTCGCGCGACCCCGAGGTCGTGCGCGCCTACCTCGCCGACCCGCTGGTGCACGACCGCATCTCGGCGCGCCTGGCGCGGTTCATCGTCGACGCCGGCGCGTTCGTGCGCGCGCAGGCGCCGCGCTGGCGGGTGCCGACGCTCGTGATCTGGGGCGGCGCCGACCGCATCGTCGATCCGGCCGGCAGCGCCGCGTTCGCCGCCGCCGCATCGCCGGCCGTCGTCACCGCACGGCACTACCCGGCGCTCTATCACGAGCCGCTGAACGAACCCGAGCGCGACGAGGTGATCGCGCGGCTCGTCGGCTGGCTGTCTACACTGCGCCCGACTTCCGGAGACCGCGCATGAACGCCCGCGACCCCCTGCAGCCGGTCCAGCCCGACGAAGCCGCCGCGCTGGCCGCCTACGCCGAGCAGGCGTGGGACGAGCGCATCGTGCCGGCGCTGCTGGACTACGTCGCGGTGCCGGCCAAGAGCCCGCTGTTCGACCCCGACTGGGCCGCGCGCGGCCTGATCGACCGCGTCGTGCACGACGCCGCGCGCTGGGTCGAGGGCCGGCGCGTCGCGGGGCTGACGGTCGAGGTCGTGCGGCTGCCGGGGCGCACGCCGGTGATCTTCTTCGACGTGCCGGCCACCCGCGCCGGCAGCGGCGACACCGTGCTGCTGTACGGCCACCTCGACAAGCAGCCCGAGTTCAGCGGCTGGCGGCGCGACCTGGGACCGTGGACGCCGAAGCTCGAGGGCGGACTGCTCTACGGCCGCGGCGGCGCCGACGACGGCTACGCCGTCTACGCCGCGGTCAGCGCGATCGAGGCGCTCGACGCCCAGGGCATCGGCCGCCCGCGCTGCGTCGGCCTGATCGAGACGAGCGAGGAGAGCGGCTCGCCCGACCTGCCGGCGTACCTCGACACGCTGCGCGAGCGGCTGGGGCGCGTGGGTCTCGTCGTCTGCCTCGACTCCGGGGCCGGCAGCTACGACCAGCTGTGGCTGACGACGTCGCTGCGCGGCATGGTCAGCGGCGTGCTGAAGGTCGAGGTGCTCGCCGAGGGCGTGCACTCGGGCGACGCCAGCGGCGTCGTGCCGTCGAGCTTTCGCATCCTGCGCCAGCTGCTCGACCGCCTCGAGGACAGCCGCACCGGCACCCTGCTGCCGGGCAGCTTCCACTGCGAGATCCCGGCCGCGCGCGTCGAGCAGGCGAAGGCGGCAGCCGCCGTGCTCGGCGACGAGGTCTGGAAGCGGTTCCCGTGGGCCTGCGGCGCCGACGGCGGAACCGTGCTGCCGACGACGACCGACCCCGTCGAGGCGCTGCTGAACCGCACCTGGCGCCCGACGCTGAGCGTGACCGGCGCCGACGGCCTGCCCGCGCTCGGCGACGCCGGCAACGTGCTGCGCCCGTACACCGCCTTCAAGCTGAGCCTGCGCCTGCCGCCGCTGGTCGACGGCCACGCGGCGGCGACGACACTGAAGACGCTGCTCGAGGACAACGCGCCGTACCACGCCAGGGTCACCTTCGAGCCCGACGGCCGCGCCGGCGCCTGGGGGGCCACCGGCTGGAACGCGCCCGACCTCGCGCCGTGGCTGGAAAGCGCGCTCGACGCCGCCTCGCGTGCGCACTGGGGCGCACCGCTGGGCTACATCGGCCAGGGCGGCACGATCCCGCTGATGAACATGCTGCAGCGAGGCTTCCCGCGCGCACAGATGATGGTATGCGGCGTGCTCGGGCCGAAGAGCAACGCGCACGGGCCGAACGAATTCCTGCACGTGCCGTACGCGAAGCGGCTGACCGCCGCCGTCGCGCAGGCCGTCGCCGCCTGCCCCTGAGCGGGGCCGCCGGTCAGCCGAGCCGCTGGCGCAGCCGCTCGGCGTAGGCGCGCAGCACCGGGTCGCGCCCGCCGCAGGCCTGCGCGAGACAGGTCAGCGCGTACTCACTGTCGCACTGCAGCCGCTGCACGTCGACGCGGTGGCCTTGCACGCCCATCAGCCACTTGAAGCCGATCCACTCCGACAGTGCGGGTGCGGGACGCTCGGCGTCCGACGGCGACAGCGGTTGCGGTAACCCCATGGCAGCGATTGTGCGGTTGCAGCAAAACGCAGTGTGCCGGCGGAGCCGCCATCGGCCGGAAGTTCCCGAGTGCGACGCCCGGATTTGTGGCGATTGCGTGACAGGTGTTTCCGTGGCCGGGGCTTTCCCGGGGCTCACCGCAGCGCGTAGCCGGTGGCGATCATGCCGTCGCCGCACAGCGGCTCGACGAGGCCGAGCAGCGGCTCCAGCGGCCGGTAGCGGGTGGCCACGCGCACCGCGTAGGCGAAGAAGCGCGGCAGGTCGGCCGCGTAGGCGGGCTTGCCGTCGCGGTGCTTCAGGCGGCAGAAGATGCCGAGCACCTTCAGGTGGCGCTGCAGGCCCATCCACTCGAGCGCGCGCCAGCACTCGCCGAAGTCCTCGCCCGTCGGGTGGTCGCCGAACAGCCCCGCCGCGCGCGCCTGCTGCCACCAGCGCACGGCCCAGTCGATCTCGCGCTCCTCGTCCCACGAGACGAAGGCGTCGCGCAGCAGCGACGCGACGTCGTACGTGATCGGCCCGTGGACCGCGTCCTGGAAGTCCAGGATGCCGGGGTTCGGGTCGGCCACCATCAGGTTTCGCGGCATCCAGTCGCGGTGCACCGCCACGCGCGGCTGGGCGAGCGCGCTGTCGACGAGGCGCGCGCACAGCTGCTCCCAGTGGCGACGTTCGCGCTCGCCCCAGTGGCGGCCGAACTCGCGCTGTACGCACCACTCGGGAAACAGCGCCAGTTCGCGCTGCAGCAGCGCGGCGTCGTACGGCGGCAGCGTCGCGGGGTCGACGTCGCGCTGCCAGCGCACCAGCGCGCCGATCGCGTCGCGCATCAGCGCGTCGGCCCGCCGCGCGTCGCCACCGCGCAGCGCCTCCAGATAGGGCGTGTGGCCCAGGTCGCCGAGCAGCACGAAACCCTGTGCCGCGTCGGCGGCCAGCACCGGCGGCGCGTGCAGTCCGGCGCGCGCGATCAGCCCGGCCACGTGCAGGAACGGACGCACGTCCTCCTGCGGCGGCGGCGCGTCCATCACGATGCGGCTGCCGTCGTCGGCGTCGACGCGGAAGTAGCGCCGGAAGCTCGCGTCGGCCGAGGCCGGCCGAAGCGTGTGGACGTGCAGCCGGTGCTCGGTGGCCAGCGGCGCCAGCCAGGCGTCGAACGCCTGGCGCCGGGCCGCGTCGGGCCAGGCGATCGTCGAAGCGGGGGAGGTCATCGGCAGCGGAGGGTGCGCCGGCCCGAGGCCCTGCGGCCAGCCGGCGCGGCGGGAGCGCGAAGCGCTCATGGATAATGAATTCTAGGTTCGCGGCCCCGACGGCATCGCGCGCCGGGGCGGCGTGCACGCGCCCGCCGCCGTGGGTCCCTTCGCCGATGCCCTCCCGTTGCGCCCGCTGACCGCCTGCCGTTGCCCCGCCCCGTCGCCCGCGTCCGGCTTCCCGCGGCGAAGCCGTCGCCGCCTGGCGCACGCGCTGGCCCTGGCCGCGGCCGCGTCGGGCGTCGGCGCAGCACTCGCCCAGGACGCGGCGGACGAGCTGCCGGTCACGATCGATGCCGACCGCATCGAAGTGCGCCCGGGACGCGAGGCCACCGCGAGCGGCGACGTGCGGGTGCGCCGCGGGCCGGTGGCCATCCGCGCCGACCGCATCGCCTACGACCAGCCGGCCGATCGCGCGCGCGCCGAGGGCGGCGTGCGGCTGGAGCGCGACGGCGACGTGTTCGCGGGCGCCGAGCTCGAGCTGACGCTGCAGACGTTCGAGGGCTTCGTCGTCCGCCCCGAGTACTTCTTCGCCCGCACCCGCGGCGGCGGCAGCGCCGAGCGGATCGACATCGCGAGCCGCACGCAGGCCGCGATCACGCGCGGCAACTACACGAGCTGCGACCGCGACGGCGGCGGCACGCCCGACTGGCTGCTCGTCGCCGAGCGGCTGACGGTGGACCTCGACGCCAACGAAGGCGTGGCCGAGCGCGCGCGGCTCGTCTTCCTCGGCGTGCCGATCCTGGCCGCGCCGCGGCTGAGCTTTCCCGTCACCGACGAGCGCAAGTCCGGCTGGCTGCCGCCGACGCTGGGGCTGGACAGCCGCAGCGGCGTCGAGTTCGGCGTGCCGTACTACTGGAACATCGCGCCGCCGGTCGACGCCACCGTGACGCCGATCGTCTACAGCCGCCGCGGGCTCGGCGCCGCCGGCGAGTTCCGCTACCTGCAGCCGCAGTACCGCGGCCAGGTGCAGGTGCACGCGCTGCCCGGCGACCGCGTCGCCGACGCCGACCGCTGGGCGGCCGCGCTGCGGCACGACGGCGGGTTCGGCGCCGGGTGGCGCTACCGGGCCGACGTGCAGCGCGTCTCCGACGACGACTACTGGAAGGACTTCGCCCGCCCCGACGCCCGCTTCACGCCGCGCCTGCTGCCGCAGGAGCTCGAGCTCGCGCGGGCGCTGCCGATCGCGGGCGGCCGGTGGGAGGCCTACGGCGGCGTGCAGCAGTGGCAGGTGCTGCAGGACGGCGCGCCGCCGGCGCGCATCGTCGCCCCGTACCAGCGCAGCCCCCAGCTCGGCGTGCGCGGCAGCGGCATGCTCGGCGGCTTCGAGTACGGCGTCGAGACCGAGGTCAACCGCTTCACGCGCCCCGCCGGCGCCGACGACGACGCCGTCACCGGCCGGCGCGTGCACGCGATCGGCACCCTGGCGTGGCCGCTGCGCGCGTCGTACGGCCACCTCGTGCCGCGCGCCGCGCTCAACGCCGCCGCCTACGACACCGACCGCCCGATGGCCGACGGGCGCATGCGCGCGCAGCGCGTGATCCCCACCGTCGGCGTCGACGGCGGGCTGGTCTTCGAGCGCGAGGTGCGCTGGTTCGACCGCGCGCTGCGGCAGACGCTCGAGCCGCGGCTCGTCTACGCCTACACGCCCACGCGCGACCAGGCGTCGCTGCCGCTGTTCGACACCGCGCTGAAGGACTTCAACGAGATCTCGATCTACAGCGACAACGCCTTCGCCGGCGTGGACCGCGTCTCCGACGCCCACCAGGTCGCCTTCGGCGTGGCCAGCCGGGTGACGGAGCAGGCCAGCGGCGTCGAGCGCATGCGGGTGGCGCTGGTGCAGCGCTACCTGCTCGAGGACATGGAGGTCACGGTGGCCGGCCAGCCGCCGTCGCAGCGCTTCTCCGACCTGCTGCTCGTCGCCTCGTCGACGGTGACGCCGCACTGGACGCTCGACGGCTCGGTGCAGTACAGCCCGAGCATCGCCCGCACGACGCGCACGATCCTGGGCGCGCGCTATTCGCCCGGGCCCTTCCGCACCGTCGGGGCGCGCTACAGCTTCGCGCGCGACCTCACCGAGCAGCTCGACTTGGGCTGGCAATGGCCGCTGGCCGGGCCCGTGGAGGGCGCGCCGCGCGAGGTGCCCACGGGCCGCTGCCGCGGCACGTTCTACGGCGTCGGCCGCCTGAGCTACAGCCTGCGCGACAGCCGCCTGACCGGCGCCCTCGTCGGCCTGGAGTACGACGCCGGCTGCTGGATCGTGCGCGCGGTGGCCGAGAACCTCTCGCTCGGCGCCGCCGAATCGACGACGCGGGTGCTGCTGCAGCTCGAGCTCGTGGGCCTGTCGCGGCTGGGGTCCAACCCGCTGCGCGTGCTGAAGGACAATATCCCCGGTTACCGGCTGCTGCGCGAGGATGCGTCGCCGACGCCGCCACCGCCTCGCCCCTATGACTGACCGCCCCTTCCCGCCGCGGCGCCGCGGCCACGGCCCCGCAGCGCGATGGCTCGCCGCCCTGGCGGCGGCCGCCGGCGCGCTGCTGGCCGCGCCCGGTGCCGCCGCGCAGCCGCGCACGGCCGACTACATCGTCGCCGTCGTCAACCAGGAGCTCGTCACCGCCGTCGAGCTCGCGCAGCGGATGGCGCGCGTGCGCGAGAGCGCCGCGCGCGCCAACGCGCCGCTGCCGCCCGAGGCGAGGCTGCGCGAGCAGGTGCTCGACGCGCTGATCGAGGAGCGGGTGATCCTCAGCCACGCGCGCGACAGCGGTGTGCGCATCGACGACGCCGAGCTGCAGCGGGCACTGGCCAGCGTCGCGCTGCAGAACCAGATCCCGCCGGCGCAGCTGCGCGAGCGCGTCGAGCGCGAAGGGATCGACTTCAACACCTTCCGCAACAACATCCGCGACCAGCTGCTCGTCGAGCGCGTGCGCGAGCGCGAGGTGCAGCAGCGCATCCGCGTCACCGACGAGGAGATCGACGCCCTGATCGAGCGCGAGCGCGGCTCCACCGCGCGCACCGAGTTCAACGTCGCACAGATCCTGGTCGCGATGCCCGAGAACGCGTCGCCGGCCGTCGAGGCCGAGCGGCGCGCGCGCGCCGAGGCGGCGCTCGCGCGCGTGCGCGCCGGCGAGGACTTCGCCGCCGTCGCGCGCGAAGTGTCGGAGGACCCGAACCGCGAGCGCGGCGGCGAGCTCGGCCTGCGCCCAGCCGATCGGCTGCCGGACCTCTTCGTCGAGGCCGTGCGGCCGCTGCAGGCCGGCCAGGTGGCCCCGGCCGTGCTGCGCAGCGGCGCCGGCTTCCACGTACTCAAGCTCGTCGAGCGGCGCGACCCCGGCGTCTTCGCCGTCACGCAGACGCGCGCGCGCCACGTGCTGCTGCGCCCGACGCCGCAGGCCGGCACCCAGGCCGCGCAGCGGCGGCTGGCCGAGTTCCGGCGCCAGATCGTGGCCGGCGAGCGCCGCTTCGAGGACGTCGCGCGCGAGTTCTCGGAGGACGGTTCGGCGGCGCAGGGTGGTGACCTGGGCTGGGCTTCGCCCGGCAGCTTCGTGCCCGAGTTCGAGCAGGCGATGAACGCGCTGCCGGTGGGCGGGGTGTCGGAGCCCGTCGTCTCGCGCTTCGGCGTGCACCTGATCCAGGTCGTCGAACGCCGCAACGTCGAGATCGAGCCGCGTCAGCTGCGCCAGCAGGCCGCCAACGCGCTGCGCGAGCAGAAGTACGAGCGCGCCTACCTCGAGTGGGTGCGCGACCTGCGCGCGCAGGCCTACGTCGAGCTGCGCGAGGGCGCGCCCTGAGCCGCGCCGGCGTGCCGTGAGCCGCCGCGCGCCGCGCCCGGGCATCGCTGGCCACGTCGCGCGCAAGCGCTTCGGCCAGCACTTCCTGGCCGACCCGGCGGTCGTCGACGCGCTCGTGCGGGCGATCGACCCGCGACCGGGGCAGGCGCTGGTCGAGATCGGCCCCGGCCTCGGCGCGCTGACCCAGCCGCTGCTCGAGCGGTGCGGGTCGCTGACCGTGGTCGAGCTCGACCGCGACCTCGCCGCGCGCCTGCGCGGGCGCGCCGGGCTCGACGTGATCGAGGCCGACGCGCTCGCAGTCGACTTCGCCGCCCTGGCCGCCGAGCGCGGGCAGCCGCTGCGCGTCGTCGGCAACCTGCCGTACAACATCTCGACGCCGCTGCTGTTCCACCTGCTCGACGCCGCCGACCGCATCGCCGACCAGCACTTCATGCTGCAGAAGGAAGTCGTGCAGCGCATCGCCGCCGCCCCCGGCGGCAAGGACTACGGCCGGCTGTCGGTGATGCTGCAGTGGCGCTACGCGGTGCAGCCGCTGTTCGACGTGCCGCCGCAGGCCTTCGAGCCGCCGCCGCGTGTCGAGTCGGCCGTGGTGCGGATGACGCCGCTGGCCGCCCCGCCCGCGGTCGACCAGGGGCTGCTCGGCGAACTCGTCACGCTCGCCTTCTCGCAGCGCCGCAAGCTGCTGCGCCACACGCTCGGCGCGCGCCTCGACGCGGCGGCGCGCACCGGCACGCCGGTCGCGTTCGACCTACGCCGCCGGGCCGAGGAAGTGCCGGTGGCCGAATACGTCGCGCTCGCGCAGGCGCTTGCGCCGCCACGGCCGGCGTGAGTGGACGGTC
>CALIDR010000297.1 GCA_938022295.1 uncultured Burkholderiaceae bacterium | reverse complement strand
GCGGTCGGCACGGTGCGCACGGCGACCGCCCCGCCTCACTGCCGCAGCGCGCCGACCATCGGCGGCAACGCGGCCACCATGCGCACCAGCGCGGTGATGCTCGGCGCGCCGGTCTTCTCGCGGATCGCGCCGATCTGCGTGCGCACGGTCGACAGCTTCACCCCCTGCTCGCACGCGATGTCGGCCGGTGCCACGCCCGCGCCGAGTGCGGCGAGCACCCGCGTCTCGGCCGGCGTCAGGGCGTGCGTGCGCGCGAAGTGCTGGATCGACAGGTCCTCGCACACCGTCGACTTGCCGATCAGCAGCGCCGCCACGCCCGGCTCGACGGGCACCAGCGCGACGTGGCTGCGCGCCGCGTCGCCACCGCCGAGGTCGACCAGCCGCCGCAGCCCGCGAACCGCGGCGGCGTGCAGGGCGTCGCCGAAGCGGCCGGCCAGCGTGGCCGAGGCCGGGCACAGGCGCCTGCCGACCAGCTGCAGCGGCAGGCCCGAGGCGATGCGGCGGCGGGCCTGGTGGTTCAGGTGGACGACCACGCCGTCGGCGCGCAGCAGCACGATGCCGTAGTCGACTTCGTCCAGCGCGCGGGCGAGCAGGGCATCCAGCGGCCGTTCGCGGTTTTCCGCTTCGACGACCGGGGGCACTTCGGGATACGTCAGCACGGTCTCTCTCCTGGTGGGTCGGTGGTCCGGATGACCACAGCGACCGTGCGTCACGTTAGGGATCGGCCGCGCCGCGCAGCGGTGAATCCGCACCTCGGGCTTGTGCGGTATTCACCTCGCCGCTGCAGCGCGGACGCGCCCGCTCCCGCGGGCCGGCACTCAGCGCTGCGCGAGCCGCGCTTCGCCCTCGGCCCGCCCGCCCCGCGCCGCGGCGACGCCGCGCGCGCAATGCTCGCGAGCGGCGCGGCGCGGCAGCGCTTCGCAGCGTGCGGCCTCGGCGGCCGCCTGCGGGCGGCCCTGCGGCCACTCGCCGGGCCCGGCGTGCCCGAACAGCCACAGCACGCCCCCGAGCCAGCTCGCCCCGGCGAGCAGGCCGGCGGCGGCGAAAGCCCGGCGGCCGGCCACGGATGACGACGTGAACAGCGGTGGCATGACGGCTCCTCGATCGACGCGAGGGCACCAGCATCGGAGGCCGAGACGGGGCGCGCATCGGTCGCGCAGGGGAGGAGGCGACGCGCCGCGCCGCAGCTTCCCCCGCCCTGCGGACGCCGCGGCGAGCCGCCGTGCGGCCAGCGGTGGATCTCCGGCGGCGGGAGCCAGGCGCCGGCCATGCACACCTGGCGACACCGCGTCCGGCCAGAAGCCGCCACCGACCACGGACAAGGCCGCGAACGCGTGCCGCCGCCACGGCTGCCCCGGCCGCGCGGGTCGACGTCGTCCCCGCGCCGCTCGGCGGCATGCCCGGCCCGCGGCGACGACGTGCGGCGCCGCGCGCCGTGACACCGGTGCGGGGGCGACGAGCTCAGTGCTGCGCGAGCCGCGTTTCGCGCTTGAAATGCGCCACCAGCACCTCGACCACCGCGCGCTTGCACTGCGCGCGGGCGGCGCGCTCGGGGACGCTGTCGCACTGGGCGACGAGCGCGCGCACGTCGGGGCGGTCGTGCACCCACTCGGACGGGCCGGCGCCGTCGAACAGCCACAGCACGGCGCCGAGCCAGGCGGCGGAAGCCACGGCGCCGGCGGCAGCGAAGCCCCAGCGGCGCGGCGGGACGAAATCGGCGGACGGTGCGGGCATGGTGGGCTCCGGCAGCAGGAGGTGCGCGAAGCATCGGCCGGCGCGCGCGGCCGCGCATCGTCCGCCATGGGGACGCGCCGCCGCGACCGCGGCGGCGCCCCGCTCAGGTGCCGCCGACGTAGGGATTCGTGCGCCGCTCGCGCCCGAACGTGCTCTCGGGGCCGTGGCCGGGGATGAAGACGGTGTCGTCGCCCATCGGCCACAGGCGCTGCACGATGCTGGCGATCAGCTGGTCGTGGTTGCCGCCGGGGAAGTCGGTGCGGCCGATGCTGCCGGCGAACAGCACGTCGCCGACGAAGCAGCGCTTGGCGCCCGGGCTGTGGAACACGACGTGCCCCGGCGTGTGCCCGGGACAGTGGCGCACGTGCAGCGTCTCCTCGCCGATCGTCACCGTGTCGCCGTCGGCGAGCCAGCGGTCGGGCAGGAACGGCTCGGCACGGGGGAAGCCGAACATCGTGCTCTGCTGCGGCAGGGCGTCGATCCAGAAGCGGTCGCCGGGGTGCGGGCCGACGATCGGCAGGCCGTCCTCGCGCGCCAGCGTGCCGGTGGCGCCGGCGTGGTCGATGTGGGCGTGGGTGAGCCAGATCGCGCGCGGCGTCACGCCGAGCCTGGCGATCGCCTCGCGCAGCCGCGGCAGGTCGCCGCCGGGGTCGATCACGGCCGCGGCGAGCGTGCGGTCGCACCAGACGATCGAGCAGTTCTGCGCGAACGGCGTGACGGGGATCGTGTGGTAGCGCAGCATCGGGCAGGCGGGCGGACGGGGACGCCGCGCATTTCACCAGATGGCGGCCCCGCTACCATCGCGCCCGGCAAGGGAGAAGCCGGCCCCGCACGGGCCGGGCGAGGGTGGCATGAAACCGCTGGAACTGTTCCTCGAACGCACGATCCTGGCCAGCCGCTGGCTGCTCGTCGTGTTCTACATCGGGCTGGGCATCGCGCTGGCGATCTACGCGCTGTCGTTCGTCGCCAAGCTCGGCAAGGTCGCCGCCAGCGTGTTCGAGCTCGGCGACGCCGACATGATCCTCGCGATGCTGGCGCTGATCGACTCGGCGCTGGTCGCCAGCCTGATCGTGATGGTGATGATCGCCAGCTACGAGAACTTCGTCAGCCGCTTCGACGAGGGCGAGAGCGACATCTCGTGGCTCGGCAAGCTCAACGCCGGCAGCCTGAAGATCAAGGTCGCGTCGTCGATCGTCGCCATCTCGTCGATCCACCTGCTGCAGGTCTTCCTCAACGCCGCGCAGTACGACAACACGAAGATCATGTGGATGACGGTCATCCACGTCGTGTTCGTCGTCTCGGCGCTGCTGCTGGGCTTTCTCGAGCAGGTGATGGCCAAGCTGAAGTGATCCGCCGGGCGACCCGCCCGCGCGGCGCTGCGCTGGACTACGATCGCCGGGTGCCCGCCGCCACCGGTGACCGCTCGATGCCGCCCGCCGCGCCCTGCGCCCTGCCCGCACCCGCCGGCCTCGCCGCCGCGGCCGCCGCATG
>CALIDR010000296.1 GCA_938022295.1 uncultured Burkholderiaceae bacterium | reverse complement strand
GCAGATCGCGGCGATGGCCAACGGCGACACGTTCGTGATGACGATCCCGAAGGCGCCGTACCGCTGCCCGCCCGGGCCGTACGAGCGCGCCTGCCTCGTCGCCGACCACCTGAAGAAGGCCAAGGGGCCCGACTGCCGCGTCGTCGTGCTCGACGAGAACCTCGCGATCCAGGCCGAGCGCCACACGTTCGAGCGCGCGTTCACGCAGATCCACGCCGGCGTGATCGACTACGTGCCCGGTGCGTTCGGCATCGAGATCGACCCCCGCTCGCGCGTCGTGCGTTACGTCGACGCGCTCGGCGTGCCGCGCGTGATCCCGGCGCGCGTCGTCAACCCGATCGCGCCGCACCGCGCGGCCGGCAGCGACAGCGGCGGCTGGCTCGCGCGCGCCGGGCTGAACAACGGCCCCGACGGCCGCTGGGCCGGCGTCGACGTGCTCACGTACGAGTCGACGGCGGCACCCGGCAGCGGCATCCACGTGCTCGGCGACGCCGCCGTCACCGGCATGCCCAAGGCCGGGCACGTGGCGAACCAGGAGGCCAAGATCTGCGCCGACGCGATCGTACGCGCCTTCCTCGGCCAGGGCCCGGACCCGGCGCCGGTGGCCAACTCGGCGTGCTACTCGTCGGTGACGGCGAGCACGGCGTCGTGGCTGACCGCCGTCTACCAGTACGACGCCGCCGAGCGGCGGATGAAGATCGCCTCCCGCGGCGGGCAGACGACGGTCGACGGCGCGCCGGCCACGGCGACGGAATCGGCCACGATCAGCAGCGACAACTTCCAGGACATGGGCACCTGGTTCAGGACGCTGATGCTCGACACGGCCGGTTGAGGCGGGCCCGGCGGCTGTGGCACAGTGCGCCGCCATGCCGCCCGCCGCACCGCCACCCGCCGACCCGCGCCGCGGCACCGCGCGTCGTCGCGGTGCCGGGAACCGCCGATGGCGCTGAAGTCGACGATCTTCAAGGCGCAGCTGCAGATCGCCGACGTCGACCGCGGCCTCTGCGCCGACCACGCGCTGACGCTGGCGCGCCACCCGTCGGAGACCGACGAGCGGATGATGGTGCGCTTGCTCGCCTTCGCGCTGCACGTGCCGGCCGACGACCGGCGCGGCCGCCTCGAGATGGCGCGGGGCCTGTCGGACACCGACGAACCCGACCTCTGGCGGCACGACCTGACGGGCGCGCTCGTGCACTGGATCGAGGTCGGCCAGCCCGACGACCGCCGCCTGCTGAAGGCCGCCGGCCGCGCCGAGCGCGTCAGCGTGATCGCCTACGGGCCCGCCGTGGCGCCGTGGTGGGCCGGCGTCGAGGGGCGGATCGCGCGTGCCGGCAATCTCGAGGTCTGGCAGTGGCCGAGCGAGCAGAGCCGGGCGCTGGCGACGCTGGCGCGGCGATCGATGGCGCTGCAGGTCAACGTGCACGACGGCGTCGTCTGGGTCGGCGACGGCGAGACGGCGATCGAGCTGCACCCGCGGCGGCTCTTCCCGGGCTGAACGCGCGCCAGAACCGCTGTGACCACCGAAGCGCCACATCCGCCGTGCACCGGCTCGCCGGGCTCGCGTGCGCCTCGGTGCTCACGTTCCCGGGGCGCGCGATGACGCCCGTGGTGCCGGCGACCGACGACCCGTACCTCTGGCTCGAGGAGGTCGACGGCGCCCGCGCGCTGGCGTGGGTGCACGAGCGCAACGCCCGCACGCGCGAAGTGCTCGAAGCCGACCCCGCGTTCGCCGCGCGCCGCGACGCGATCCGCGAGGTGCTCGACTCGAAGGCGCAGATTCCGCAGGTCGTGCGCCGCGGCGCGTATCTGTACAACTTCTGGCGCGACGCCGACCACGTGCGCGGCCTGTGGCGGCGCACGACGCTGGCCGAATACCGGCGCGACGATCCGGCGTGGGACGTGCTGCTCGACCTCGACGCCCTCGCGCGCGCCGAGGGCGAGAACTGGGTCTGGGCCGGCGCCGTGGCGCCCGGCGGCGACGCCGAACGCGTGCTCGTGGAACTCTCGCGCGGCGGGGCGGATGCCGTCGTCGTGCGCGAGTTCGACCTCGCGCGGCGGCGCTTCGTCGAGGGTGGCTTCGTACTGCCCGAGGCGAAGAGCGACGTCGTCTGGCTCGACGCCGACACCGTCTACGTCGGCACCGACACGGGCCCCGGCTCGCTGACCGACTCGGGCTATCCGCGGCAGATCCGGCGCTGGCAGCGCGACCGACCGTGGGCCGAGGCGCCGGTGGTGTTCGAGGGCGAGGCGGGCGACGTCGCGGTCTCGGCCTGGGTCGACCGCACGCCGGGCTTCGAGCGCACCGTGTTCCGGCGCGAGGTCGACTTCTACCGCAACGAGGCCTTCGTGCTCGCCGGTGGCGCGCTGCGACGCATCGACAAGCCCGCCGACGCGCAGGTCACGTTCTGGCGCGGCCACCTGCTGCTCGAACTGCGCAGCGACTGGACCGTCGGCGGCACGACGTGGCCGGCCGGCTCGCTGCTGGCCGCCGACGCCGCGGCCTCGCTCGGCGGCCGCCCCGCCGGCGAGCGGCGCCTGCACCCGCTGTTCGTGCCCACGCCCGCGCGCGCGCTGGCCGGCTTCTCGACGACGCGCACGCGCGTGCTGCTCGAAGTGCTCGAAGACGTCGCGAGCCGCATCGAGATCCGCGAACCCGCCGGCGACGGCTGGGCGGCCCGCACGCTGCCCACGCCGTCGCCCGGCAGCGCGAGCGTGGCCGCGCTGCACGACCCGCTGGTGGCCGGCGACGACCCGCTCGCCGAGGCGTTCTGGCTGCACTACGCCGACTTCCTGACCCCCGACACGCTCTGGCTCGGCGACGCGGCGGCAGCCGACGGCGCCCTCGAGCGGGTGAAGGCGCTGCCGGCGTTCTTCGACCCCGCGGGGCTGGCCGTGCGGCAGCACTTCGCGCGCTCGCGCGACGGCACGCGGGTGCCGTACTTCGTGATCGGCCCATGCGAGCCCGGGCCGCCGCGGCCGACGCTGCTGTACGGCTACGGCGGGTTCGAGATCTCGCTCGCGCCCTGGTACCTCGGCGCCACCGGCCGCGTCTGGCTGCGCGAAGGCGGCGTCTACGTCGTCGCCAACATCCGCGGCGGCGGCGAGTACGGGCCGGCGTGGCACCAGGCGGCGCTGAAGGCGCGGCGCCAGAACGCGTTCGACGACTTCGTCGCCGTCGCCGAGGACCTGATCGCACGCGGGCTCGCGACGCCGCGCCGGCTCGGCATCCAGGGCGGCAGCAACGGCGGCCTGCTCGTCGCCGCGGTGGCGCTGCAGCGCCCCGAGCTGTTCGGCGCCGTCGTCAGCCAGGTGCCGCTGCTCGACATGCGGCGCTACCACCGGCTGCTCGCCGGCGCCTCCTGGATCGCCGAGTACGGCGACCCCGACGACCCGGCCGACTGGGCGGTGCTGCAGCGCTACAGCCCGTACCACCGGGTGCGCGCCGGCACCGCACTGCCGCCGATGCTGTTCACGACGTCGACCCGCGACGACCGCGTGCACCCGGGGCATGCACGCAAGATGGTCGCCCGCCTGCTCGAGCTGGGCCACGACGTGCTGTACTGGGAGAACGTCGAAGGCGGCCACGCCGGCGCGGCCGACAACGCGCAGCGCGCGCACATGCGCGCGCTCGAGTTCACGTTCCTGTGGCAGCGGCTGGGCGGGGCGGCGCGGTGAACGTCGTCCACCACGCCGCCGCGTCGCGCTTCGAGGTCGAGCTCGACGGCGAGCTCGCGGTGTGCTCCTACCGGCTGCAGGGCGACACGATGGTCGTCGTCCACACCGAGGTGCCGCCGCGGCAGCAGGGGCGCGGCGTGGCCGCCGCGCTGGTGGCCGCCGCGCTCGCCCACGCCCGCGCGCACGGCCTGCGGGTGCGGCCGCGGTGCAGTTACGTCGCCGTCTACATGCGGCGCCACCCCGAGACGCTCGACCTGCTGGCGCCCTGACGCTCAGGCCGCGTTCTCGCGCTCCTGCAGCAGCCGCCACATCACCTTGCCCGCGCCGCTCTTGGGCAGCGCGTCGACGAACTCGACGATGCGCGGCACCTTGTACGCGGCCATGTGCTCGCGTGCCCAGTCGATCACCGCCTGCGGCGTGGCCTCGCCGCGCGCCTCGGGCCGCGGCACGACGATGGCCTTGACGGTTTCGCCGCGGTAGGCGTCGCGGGCCGCGATCACGCAGGCCTCGAGCACGAGCGGGCACCTGTAGAGCATCAGCTCGACCTCGCTCGGCCAGACCTTGTAGCCGCTGGCGTTGATCATGCGCTTGAGGCGGTCGACGATGAAGAAGTAGCCCTCGTCGTCGATGCGGCCGAGGTCGCCGGTGCGGAAGAAGCGCTTGCCGTCGAGCTCGACGAACGCCGCCGCCGTCGCCTCGGGATGGCGCCAGTAGCCCTCGAACACCATCGGCCCGTGGGTGACGATCTCGCCCACCTCGCCCGCCGGCAGCTGCGCGAGCGTGACCGGGTCGACGACGCGCGAGTCGACGCCGAAGATCGGCATGCCCAGGCACTGCAGCTTGGCGCGCTCGGGCGGGTTGGCGTGCGTCGGCGCGGCGGTCTCGGTCAGGCCGTAGCCCTCGGCAAACGTCAGGCCGAACTCGCTGCGCAGCCGCTCGGCCACCGCCTGCGGCATCGCCGCGCCGCCGCCGGACAGCGCGACCAGGCTCGACAGGTCGAAGCGGCGCAGGTTCGGGCTGGCGAGCAGGTCGATGATCATCGTCGGGATGCACGTCCAGTGCGTCACGCGGTGGCGCGCGATCAGCCGGGCGGCCAGTTCCCGGTCCCAGCGCGGCATCGGCACCGTCGTCGCCCCGCCGTAGACCGGCGACAGCACGCCGTAGAGCAGGCCGGTGATGTGGAACATCGGCACCACCGACAGCGACACCGTCTCGGCGCCCGCCCACGCCCAGATGCCGCCGACCGTGTTGGCCATCAGCGTGCGGTGGGTGTGCATGCAGCCCTTCGGCAGCCCCGTCGTGCGCGAGGTGTACGGCAGCAGCGCGAGGTCGTCGGCGCCGACCGCCGGCGCGACGAACGGCAGCGCGGCACCGGCGGCGAGCGCGTCGGCCCAGCGCGTGCAGGGCAGGTCGCCCGCCGGCAGCGGCGCCTCGGCGTAGAGCGCCTCGCGCATCGCCGGCGGCACCGCGAGGTCGTCGTCGAGCACGTCGGGCAGCGCGTCGGCGTAGCGCACCACGAGCAGGTGGCGCAGCCGCTGCGCGGGCGGCAGCGCCGCGTTCGCCTGCGCGACGACGGGCGCGAGGTCGGCGGCGCAGATCACGACCTTCGTGCCGGGGTCGGTGACGTAGTGGCCGAACTCGTCGGCGCGGTTCATCGGGTTGACCGGCACGACGACGGCGCCGGCCTTCAGCGCGCCGTAGAACGCGACCAGGAGCTGCGGACAGTTCTGCAGGAACAGCGCGACGCGGTCGCCGGCGCCGACGCCCTGCGCGGCGAGCCAGGCGGCGATCGCGGTCGACTGGCGGTCGAGCTCGGCATAGGCGAGCGCACGGCCGAGGAACACGCACGCCGCCTTGGCGGGCCAGCGCGCGGCGGCGACCTGCAGGTTGAAGTGCAGCGGCGTGTCGGGAATCGCGAGCTCGCGCGGCAGACGCCGCGGCCAGTGCACGTGGTGGGGCCGCACGGCGGGCGGGGTGGTCGTGGTCAAGCGGGGCTCCCTGGCGGCGCGGCGGCCGCCGCGGCTTCGGTGTACCCCGCCCCCGGGCACGCCGCCATCCCGCACTTCCCGCATCGGCTGTCGCCGCCGCGACAGCGCACCGCGGCCGCCTGCCCGCTATGCTGCGCGCCATGCCGCCGCCCGCCGAGCCGCCCTGCGTGATCGACGTCGAGGCCTCGGGCTTCGGGCGCGACAGCTATCCGATCGAGGTCGGCTTCGTGCTGCCGAACGGGCGCGGGATCTGCACGCTGGTGCGCCCGCCGCCGCAGTGGACGCACTGGGACCCGGCGGCCGAGCGCGTGCACGGCATCGCCCGCGCGACGGCGCTGCGCCACGGGCGCGATCCGGACGTCGTCGCCGACCTGCTCAACGAGCACCTCGACTGCCGCACCGTCTACTGCGACGGCTGGGCGCACGACTACACCTGGCTCGCCGCGCTGTTCGACGTCGCCGGCCGCACGCCGCGCTTCCGCCTCGAGCACCTGCGCGCGCTGCTCGACGACCGCCAGGCGCAGGCGCTGCCGGCGGTGCGCGCCGCGGTGGCGGCCGAGCTCGGCCTCGCGCGCCACCGCGCCAGCGGCGACGCGCGGGCGCTGCAGCTCGCGCTGTGCCGGCTGCGCGAGGCGCCGGCGCCGTGACGGCGGCGCTCCCGATGCGCCGCCGCGAGGTGGTCGCGGTCGCGCTCGGCGCCGCTCTCGGCACGCGGGTGCGCGGCGCCGCCCCGCCGGCGTTCGACCTCCAGGGCCACCGCGGTGCGCGCGGGCTGGCGCCCGAGAACACGCTGCCGGGCTTCGAGCGCGCGCTCGCGGCCGGCGTCACGA